>JAISDQ010000228.1 GCA_031264605.1 Synergistaceae bacterium
ATAGCGGCATGTCTGGGCGCCGTCCCGGCTCAGGCGGCGGCAAAACAAATGGCGTTCGTCATGCCGAACGCGACGCACGGTTTCATGGCGGCGGCCATTCAGTACGCTTCGGAAGGCCTGAAACGCGACGGAGCGAAGTATCCCGACATAGAGACGCGCCTTCTCACCTCCGCCGATCCGTCGGAACAGAGCAATCAGCTCGACACGCTCATCAACGAAAAAGTCGACACTATAGTCCTGTGGCCGCATAACGGAGACGACCTCCGCTCCGCCGCCCAGAAGGTCATCGACGCGGGCATCAAGCTCGTGGTGTTCGACCGCCTCATCAGCGACATCCAGCCGGTCTCCGAAGTCGACATGGACAACTTCGCGTATGGTGCGTACTGCGCTCAGGCGCTCAACGATTTCTTCAAGGATCGCCTCGACGGCGGCGAGAAGATTCAGGTGCTCGAATTCAAGGGCGACAACTCCACGGCGGCCACGGTCCGCACCGACGGGTTCAACGCCACAAAGCACGCTAACATCGAGATAGTGCAGTCGTTCTCCACCGACTGGCAGCGTTCGCGCGGCCTCGAATATATGGAGACCTTCCTCACGAACACCAGGAAGGAAGACATCGAGGCGATCGACGCCATCTTCTCGCACGACGGCGAACCGACGGGCGGAGCTTTCGACGCTATGGTCAATTACAACGGTTCCGCGACGCTCTCCAATCTCAAAGTGATCGCCGAAGTCATCTCCAACATGGACTCGGTCAAACTGAGCGCCGATATGAAGGACAAGTTCGGCCTATACCACGCCGGCTGTTTCGTGCCGCCGTCGTGCACCGACTTTGGGGTCGCGGTAGGCTTCGACGTGGCTAACGGCAAAGAGGTCCCGAAAGCGGTAAAGATAGGTTACGTCTCCATCACCACCGACAACTACACAGACTATCTGGCGGACGAAGCGAAGCTCTATCAGCTCGACGTCAAATACTGAGGATAAGCGGGTTCGGAAACCTCGCGCAACTGTCTGACTGAAACGCGTCCCGCCGGAGGAAATCGGCGGGACGCGTTTGAAATCTACCCGTAAAAACGTAAAAATCCGGGTGACGCGAAAGGGTGATGAATATAGACCTGCGGATGGAGAATATCTCCATATTTTTCGGCGAATTCCAGGCTCTGTCGGACGTCAGCATCGACGTAAAGAGCGGCGAGATTCACGGGCTCCTTGGCGAGAACGGCGCCGGCAAGTCTACGCTGATGAATATTCTGGCCGGCATTTACCCGCCTTCCTCCGGGCGGATAATAATCGACGGCGAAACCGTTCACGGCATGACGGTATCGAGGGCGGCAGACCTGGGGATCCGCTTCATACACCAGGAACTGAGCGTAATAGAAGACCTTCGGGTATACGAAAACCTCTTTCTTTCCAAAGAACTGACGCTCAAAAACGGTTTCCTCGATAAAAAGGAAATGGCGGCGCGCTCGGCGGAACTCATGCGTAAAATGAACCTCGACATAAACGTCGGCGACTACATCCGCGACCTAGACACGTCGCGCAAACAGCTCGTCGAAATAGCGAAGGCCATAATGTTCGAGGCGCGCCTCATCATAATGGACGAGCCGACGACGTCGCTCACCAACAAGGAAATAGAAGTCCTTTTCGACCTCATGCGAAACTTGAAAAAGTCCGGCGTCAGCATGATATACATATCTCACAAGATGCCGGAGCTGTTCTCCGTATGCGACAAATACACGGTGCTTCGCGACGGGCGTTTCATCCAAAGCGGCGAATTCAGGACCATAGACGAACACGGCATGACAGAACTCATGGTGGGGCGCAGCGTGGTCGAATCGGAGCGGAGCGCCGTCACCAGGACAGACGAGGTCGTGTTCGAGGTGAAGGGCCTCTCGTGCGGGGACTTTTTCCGCGACGTCTCCTTCAGCCTCTATAAGGGCGAAGTCCTGGCGCTCACCGGTCTTTTCGGAGACGGAAGGGCGGAACTCTCCGAGGCGCTTTTCGGCGCGCGGAAAGTCACGTCGGGCACGATAAAAAAATCCGGCGCGCACCTGCCCATCCATGATATCGGAAGCGTGATGCGGGCCGGAGTCGGCATGGTACCGCGAAGCAGGAAGGAACGATCCATTTTCCCTGATCTCTCCATTTTGAACAACGCGTCCATGGCTTACCTCGCGAAAAACCGCGGAGCGTTTTTCGCCGACAGGCGCGACGACCAGCGGCGCTTCGGCGAGATGGTCAAGCTGATGAACGTCAGGTACGATCACGAGGATAACTTCATCACGTCGCTCTCGGGCGGCAACCAGCAGAAAGTGGTGCTCGCCAGGTGGCTTGAAACCGACGCCGACATATACATACTCGACAATCCCACGCAGGGAATCGACGTGGGGGCCAAATTCGAGGTGTACAAGCTGATAAACCTCCTAACGTCCGGGGGAAAGAGCGTGATCATATTCAGTTCGGAGTTTCCCGAGATATACCGCGTCTGCGACAGGTGCGTGGTCATGTACAAGGGCGTCATAAACGCTGTGCTGGACAGAAACGAACTGACCGAAATAAAGATGATGTACTACTCCACAGGAGCGAATTTGGAGGCGGGAACCCGTGAGTGAGCAAATTGAAAAAAAACCGTTCAACGCTTTGGAACACATCAAGTACCTGTACACCAACCACACGTACATTTTTTCCTTCATACTGCTTTTGGTGATAATGCTCTTCATCAACCACGACTATCTCAGTTTCACGAGCCTGTCGACGCTCTTGATGCAATCGACCATAAAGGGCATTCTGGCGCTTGGGATGACGTTCGTCATCATATCGGGAATGATCGACCTGTCCATTGGCTCCAACATAGCGATAACGGCGGGGCTTGGCATCGTGCTGCTTAACAGGTCGGGGAGCATAACGCTGATGTTCGTCTTCTGCGTGGCCTTTTCGGTCTTTCTGACGGCGGTGATCGGCCTCTTCGTGACAAAGGGCAGAATCGCGCCGTTCGTCGTGACGCTCGCCACCATGTCCATATTCCGCTCGATAATAGTCCAGCTCGGGCAGGGCGGCCCCTTCAACGTGGCTTCCTCAATACTGCCGCGTTTCAGGGTGATAGCGGCCGGAAGCGTAATGAAAGTGCCCAATATGGCGATAGCCTTCATCGTCCTCACCGTAATAATGACGGTCATATCGACTCAGACGAAGTTCGGGCGCTATATCTACGCCATAGGCTCCAACGAGACCGCCTCCCGCCTCTCCGGCATAAACGTGAACCGCGTCAAGGTCGAAATCTTCATGCTGATGGGCGCGATGATCGGGGTTACGTCGTTCCTCTTCGCGTCGCGCATGACGTCGGTGACGGCGGCCAACGCCGGAATGAGCTACGAGATGGACGCCATAGCGGCGGCCATAATCGGAGGAACGTCGTTCAGCGGAGGGCGGGGCCGCATATTGGGCACGTTCTTCGGCGCGCTGTCGCTCCAACTGATCGAAAACCTGCTCGTCGCGGCGAAGATTCCCCCGTTCCTCACGGGGCTCGTCAAAGGGACGATAATTTTGGCGGCTATACTCCTTCAGTCGAAGAAGGAATCGAAAAAGGCTTAATCGGCGGACGAAACGGGAGGTGCGGAATTTTTACGCGTCCGCGGCGTCAAGGGGAGATCGGTTCGTTCCACGCGTTTGAGAGAAAGGAGAATCCCAATGAAAGTAGGAGTATTTCTCGCGCTCGAGCCTTACACCAGCCTGGAGAACAACCTGAAACTGGCGAAAGAGGCGGGTTTCGATTCCGCCGATATCACCGACACCCATTCGGGCGGCGCCATGTTCGCCTCCGCGGGCCTGTCGGCGTCCGTCAGCCTCGACGACAACCCGTTCGAGGTAAAACGCAAGTTCGACAGATACGGCATCGCGATAGCGACAATCTCGGCGCACGCCTGCCTGCTCGAAGCCTCCAACCCCGGCGAGTACCAGACAGCGGAGGTAATGAAGGCGATAAAATTCGCGGCGGCGATAGGCGTCAGGGACGTAGTGACCACGGAGACCATTCCGAAAAGCGACTGGGCGAAAAAACTCACCTACGAGCAGTGCATTTTCACCATAGCCGAGAAACTTTACAACCCATGCAAGATGGCCTCCGACTACGGAATAAAGATAATATTCGAGCCGCACGGGCCAATTACCGATTCGATAAACGGAATAGGCGACGTCATGGATATGCTCGGCAACCCGGAATCCCTGGGCGTCAACATGGATACGGGCAACTCGTGGCTGGGCGGGACAGATCCGGTTGAACTCGCCAGAACCTACAAGGATAAAATCTTCCACATTCACTGGAAGGACCTTGGCCCCGAATGGGTAGAGCAGCGCGGCAAGCGTTACGGCTGCGGATTTTCCACTATCGAACTGGGCACGGGCGTCATAGACGTCAAGGGAGTTATCGACGTGCTGAAAGACCGCAAGGAAATCAGAAACTCCACGCTAGAAATAGCGGGTTCGCCGGAACTTCTCAGGGCGTCCGCCGATTTCGTGTACAAGCACTGGGACGCCGCGTGATAAAGTTATGACAAACGCGGCCGCGCCAAAGCGGCCGCGTTGTACGCCGAATACAATTGCCATGACGCGCGCCAAAAAAACGCTTGCAGGCGATTCCGAATTCTCCGTTGCATAGGCGAAACCCGAAAAATTGTCGAGAAAACCTTTAGAAGCCGAGATATTTGTTGTCGATTATGACGCGGTTTTCCGGAACCCCCGGGACGATGTGTTCCAGCGGTTCGCGCCGGGTTTCGGCGGAGCTGCCGTTAACCCTGAACCTGGCCAGCACGATGGCCTCGGCTTGTTTCGGGGGCGTAGAAAACATCAAACACGCCCCCGCCAAACAGCCACACAGGGCCCTTTTAAACTTCCTGTCCCCCACGGTTCAGTATTCGCCCCGGGCGTATCTGTCTTTTACGAAATCTCTTACCTGTTGGTAACCTTTGATAGCTTTACCTCTTAAATCGCCGTACTCTCTGTATTCTAATTTCAGATTCTTTAGGTTCCTTGCCCTTCTAATAAATCCGACATTATTGTCAATTCTGAATACATCCCCTCTTCCCGTCTCGCTAATACAAGTATCATAGCCCATTTCCATGGCGCTGGTTCTCATATGCACACGTTGGAATATTCTGGCGGGAACGCGCTTGTCTATTTCCAACAGGGTTGCGTAATACGCCCCGCCCAGCGCCATTTCACCAAAATCGCCTATCACGTCGGCCTGTTTGGGGTCGATGGAAACCAAGTTCCCGTCTTTGTCGAAGTTGAATCCTTTTTGCGATTGAATATGCCAAACCCGATCGATTGCTTTCCTCCTATGGTCTTTGTGGAGTTCTCAAACCCTGCCGGCTGGCTCATGTAAATATTATCCCTTGCCCTTAGTTTTTTATGAGAGTCGAAATTGTCCTTTCTGTTCTCGTTATAGTATTCCTTGTATTTGTCCGTTATGTTGTATCCTTTATTTTCCGCGTCTTCAATTCAGCGCTTTGATATTTTCTCCTTCGAACGCTTCGGCAAATTCTTTGCGCAAGTCCATGATTTCGGTTATCGCCGCTTCCGCGCCGCCGTCTTCCTGTGCGTTGTGCGGCAGCATATCCACCACAGGAACGCCATGTAGGGTTATAGTGATGATTTCCCCACTTATCACTTTGTTCAGAACGGCTGAAAATTTTGTTTTAGCTTCATACGCTCCTATTAAGTTCATATTCATGTCAGCCTCCTTTCGACTACTCTAAGACTAGTAGTTCATTATGCAAATAACTAACACATTCATTACGGATAAAATATTGATTTTGCAGAGGAGAAGCAGATATTAAAATGCCTAGTTATTTACAGAATGAACTACTAGTCTATTTTAAGGCTAATGGCAAGTTATTTTTCCGCGTCTGGATAAATTTAAGTTTACATGAATCTCAAAAACCCAGCACGTAACCCCTGTTTTCCTTCACGAAGCACACTATCATGTGCAGTATGATGAGGTGCGCGTCCTCGGCCTGTTCGTAACTCTCGGCGTCCACGTGCAGGGGGGCGTCGGCGCGGGCTCGCGATTCGCCGCCCGAAAAACCGGTTAGCGCTATTATCGGTGCGTTTCTGGCGCGCGCGTACTCGCAGGCTTTTACGATATTGAGCGAGTTTCCGCTCGCGCTCACCGTTATCAGGACGTCGCGCTCGTTCATCAGGTTTTTCAACTGCTGGCTGAAGATTTCATCAAACGAAACGTCGTTGGCAAACGCCGTTATCTTTTCGACGTTGTCCGAAAGCGATATTATACGGAACCGCCGCGCGCCTTCGAGCGGCGCGGCGTTCTTGCCGAAGTCGCAGACGAAGTGGTTCGCCGCGGCGGCGCTTCCTCCGTTGCCAGCGATGAATACCTGGCGGTCGTTCGCGTAAGCCTCCCTCAATATCTCTATCGCCTTCCCGAATGCGTCCCTGTCGAGTTTTTCCATGACGCCGCCGAGCGATGTCAGGTAGTTGCCGACGAATTCAGCGTACATTGCTTTATCCATCTCCATTTCTAAAGTTCTTGCCCGTCTTTTCGAGCAGTTTCGCGTACAGGTTGGGCACTGTCTCCGAATGTCTGCCCCGCACGTAGAAACTTTCGCCGCCGTCCGCGACCGTGCGGGCCATTACGGTTTTCCACGGCCTGAAATAGTACCGCGCGTCACTCTTGGGCGGAGTCTCCCGCGCGTCTTTGCCTTCGAGATCGTGCAGGTCGAACACGGCCGTCGTGAAACGCGCGATTTTCCCGCCCCTCTGGCGCGCCACGTTGCGGGCCATGGCGAGACATTTCAGGTAAACCTCCGGCCCCATGACCGCCGAGCCGAACTCCAAAAACACGCCGTTCTCCAGGTTCTCCACGCTGCGAGCGTAAATGAGGAAATCCCTGTAAGACGCTTCGCCGAGCGCCGCGCCGTCGCAGTTGGGGTGCTCGTGTATTATGTCGCTTCCGATGCTCACATGCACGGTGACGGGCACGTGATACCTGTAGCCGGCGGCGAGGAGCGAATAATTTTTGTGCGGGAAACCGTCCTCCTCTATCCGGCGGCCTATGGCTTCGCCGAAGCCTATCCCGCCGCGCGCGGCCTCGGCCGCGCAGTCGTTCAGCCCTCCGGTCTCGTTCCAGAGGCCGAACTGGCCTTCGCTGATGTAATGGGCTACGCTCTCGGTGGTCTTCCCTATCAGCGCGAACTCGTAGTCGTGAATCGCTCCCGCTCCGTTCAGCGCGAAATGCGTGACGAGGCCCCTCCGCATAAGCTCCGCAAGCAGAAGCGCGCAACCGTCGCGTATCACGTGAGCCCCCATCGCCATGAGCACGGTGGCGCCCGATTCGCGGGATTTTATCACCCGCTCGGCCAGAATATCGATTGTCGGATGATTCATGACAGGCTCCATCGCGGGATCGATCATCACGCTCAAATCGAGATCGTGCTCGCGTTCGGCGAGCGGTTTCAGCTTGAGGCGGGATCTGTCGAACATCTCGAAAGGCATTTCCGGTCACTCCTCCCCGAACAAATATTTCAGCAGTGCCGGCGCGTCGCCGTAGTCGGGTATTATTATATCCGCCCCGGCGGCGATGAGCCGGTTTCTCTTCCATTCATCCACGCGGCCGCCGCGGTTTTTCTCGTCGCTCGCCACGCCGACGGCGAAGCCGTCGCGTTCGGCGACGTTTTCGATCTCCACGAAACCGTCCCCGAAGCCGAGCAGTTCATCGCCCTTCAGATCGTTTCCGCCGATTATCCTGTCAACCACCATTTTTTTTGAAAATGACCTGTAGTCGCGCTGAGCGCCGTAAACGCGGCCTTCAAAATACGGGGAGACCCCGAGTATGTCCGCCTCATGCTTCGCGAATTGCTCGTCCGTGCCGCTCGCCAGAAATAGCGACACCCCCCTGTCCCTGAGCCCGCGCAGCAGATCGAAACCGCCCGGCACCATGTATCTCTCGGGGGGCGCCTCGCGGCGTTCGAGCGCGCTTATGCGGTGCCGCACCTGTTCCAAAAGCCTGCGCTGATACTCGTCCTTATAGACTTGCGGATCAAGCGGCGTTCCTCCGAGACGCGCGATTTCCTCGGCGAGGGAAAAACACTGGTATATGGTCTGTTTGCCGGTGTTCAGGTCAACGAAATCGTCGATGCTGGAACGTACCGCCGCTTCGCCGGCGCGCGGCGCGAGCGGGGCGCGCGACAGTTCCTCGTAAAAATAACCCTTCATGACGCCCTGCCAGCCTTCGCGTATCAGGCTGAGCGTGCCGTCGAAATCGAACAGGGCAAACCTGAACCCGCCGCGTTTGCGCTCCGGGCGTATTACCTCCATTTGCCAACTCAATGCCATGCGAAAACCTTCCTCTTCTCCGTCAAATCACAGGATCAAAATCTCGGGCGCTGCCCAAGGAGTCCGGGGAACCAGTTCCCCGGCGGGGTTTGGGGCGGAGTCCCAAGGTTCTGTCTTTGATTTCAGCTCAACCGATATTGAACTTCATCCGCGAACCGCCGCGCGGCGTCTTCTCTCGTCGCCGTGCCTGTAACGCCTATCTGCTGTATCGTGATCGACGCCACGAGGTTGCCGAACAGGGCGGCTTCGGCGGGCTCGGCCCCCGAGGACAGCGCGCAGGCGAGCCCCGCCATTGCAGAGTCGCCCGCCCCGCAGATGTCGTACGGGCCGGGCGGCGAGTATGCCGGCACGTCCTCGACGCGTCCGTTGTGCAGCACCCTGAAACCTCTCTCTCCGCACGAGGCGAAAAACGGAAACGGCGATCCCGCGCCCAGCTTCATCAGCGCGTCGCCGACAAGCGCGAATCGCGCGGCGTCCCCGGCTTTATCCGCGTCGATTCCGGCCGCGCTTAGGATTTCGGCGTCGTTGCATTTTTTTATCACGTTTCGGAATCTGGCGATGTTGAAGCGCGAATCCACGAGTACGCGCGCCGCGCCGCGGGAGCTTATACCCGCCAGGGTTTCGATGACCGCGTCGGTGAACATCCCGCAGTCTTTGTCCTTCAACTGTTCGAGGCAGATTATGGCGTCGACGCGCCGCTCGGCCTCGAGCAGGTTCGCGATCACGCGCCGCTCGGCTTCCTTCGGCGTGGGGCGTCTGTTTTTGATGTCTATCCTGTGCGTCTCCTCTTTGCGGCCCTGATAATCGAAGAACGTCTTCGTGTAGGTTGGCGTGAAAATGTCGCCGTGTCCGACCACGTACGACGTGTCGACGCCGGTTTCGCGCAGGCCCTTGAGCAGGTCGAACGCCTCTCCGTCGTCCCCCGTCAGCGCGAGCGCGTAAATCTCCTTTATCCCCAGCGCCGCGAGGTTGTTCGTTATGGTTCCGGCCGCGCCGGGAAGGCATTTACGCCGCGCTACCTGATACGCGGTGAGGCCGGTTTCCACCGACGGCTCGTCCCAATCGCGCTCGATGTAAAAAAGCCTGTCGAGGAAAAAATCCCCGGCCACGGCAATCCGAACGGCGTCAAATTTACCGAGTATTTCCGAAAACCGCTCCGGCGTCATAACGCATCGTCTCCTTTACCGCGCTCAGGCCCACCACATGTCTTCGGGGCGTTCGCGGATCAGCATCGGCTTCAGGAACTCCGCCGCGTGCCGCAATCCCTCTCTGCGCGACATGAACAGGTCTTCGTGCTCTATGTCGATCGTACCGTCGAACCCTATCGTCGCGAGGGCGGAAATCACGCGTTTCCAAAGTTCCTCGCCGTGCCCGTAGCCGACCGTCCGGAAAGTCCATGCGCGTTCCTTCACGTTTTCGTAGTGCTTGTTGTCGTTGCAGCCGTTCAGCTTGATATAGTCCTCGTTCACGTACACGTCCTTCGCGTGCATTCCGAACAGGGCGTCCCCCAGCCTGAGAATGGCCGCGGCGGGGTCGACGCCGTTCCACATCAGGTGGCTGGGATCGAAGTTGGCCCCTATCGCGTCGCCCACCCTGCCGCGCAGCCTGAAAAGCGTGTCGAGGTTGTACACGCAGAAACCCGGGTGCAGTTCCAGAGCTATGCGCGTCACGCCGTGGTCGCGCGCGAATTTGGCCGCTTTCTCCCAATAGGGAACGAGCACGTCGTCCCACTGATATTTCAATATCGAGAGGTATTCGTCGGGCCAGGGGCAGGTCACCCAGTTCGGCGTAGCGTCGCGGGAGGAACCGCCGGGAGTCCCCGAGAACGTGACGACGGTCGGTACTCCAAGCCGCTCCGCCGTCAAAACCGTGCGTTCGAAACAATCCGCCGCCGCCTTCGCGACGGCTTTATCGGGATGCACGGCGTTGGCGGAACAGTTCAGCGCGGTGATGTGCATCCCGCGCCGCTCGAACTTGGAGAGATAGTCCCTGGCGCCCTTTTTGCCGCGCAGCACGGCGCCGGGATCGATATGCGCGGGCTTGTCTTTTTCGACGCCGCAGTTTATCTCCGCGCCCTCGATTCCCATTCCTGCCAGCAGATCGAGCGTATCGTCGAGAGTGAGATCCGAAAAAAGCCACGTGCAAGCGCCAAGTTTCATCAGAATCCCTCCGTTCAATTCTTTTTCTTTCAGAGTTTGAAAACCGCTCAAAGTTTATCACAATGAGGTTTATAT
>JAISDQ010000263.1 GCA_031264605.1 Synergistaceae bacterium
AGACAGCCCCAACCTATTTTGAAACACCGCCGCTCAGACAAAAAGACAGAAATTCCGCCGGCGACATGATACACGCTTCGTCCGGGTAGTGTTTCTTATTTCCGGTTATAAGGCAAGCCCCCGCGCCGATCGCAGCGTCATAAAACATACGGTCATCCTCGTCGATCATGTCATGAGCGCTTGGTATTGGTTCTATCTTTTCTCCGTATTCCCGAATCGCCTCAAGTACTTTTTGAGCTTCTTCCGCCGCGATTCGCAAACGCGGCCTGAAGAGGACATCACGGTATTCCGCCAGAATTTTCGGACTGTACGCCAATTTCAGGATTTCCGTCAGAAACATCCTGTATATCTTCGCCGGATTTCCACGCGGCGAGAGCAAGGCTGAAACAAGGATATTCGTATCGAGCACAGCGCGGACGCCGCTCATGCTTCAGATCCGCGTTCTCCGCGGGCCGCCGCTATTTCCGCGTCAATGTCCTCCGTAGTCATTTTGTCAGTTCCGTTTTTGACGGATGCCTGCCAAATCCGTTCAGACACCGCCATAGCCTCCGACATTGTTATTCTTTGCCCCGCGTCATCCGTATTCAAGGCGATTTCAAACGGGATTTTCTTCTGCCTGACCGCTTGCCGCACAAATACTGTTATCGCTGTGGTCAAATTCATGCCCAACGCGTTGAAAACCTTATCGGCTTCGTCTTTCAAGCCGCGGTCTATCCTGATGCTCAAATTCGTCGTTTCGGGCAACATAATCACTCCTTTCATGATTCCGCCCTAATTGTAGCAGAGTATTTTTGCGACGCCAAGCTATTGCACGTTATATCCTGTGCAGCAGCTTGCTTTTATTCTAAGGACAAACACGCGGGTTTGCCCCTGTTTCAAAATTGTGGCGGAGCGTTATGAATATCTGAGAGGCAAATCCAGCCCGTTTTTTCTCAAGAGCGCGCCGTCGGTCAGGATTTCCCTCGGTTCGCCTTCGGCCGCGATCGCGCCGCCGTGCATGACGAGTACCCTGCCGCAGAGGCCGAGCGCCATGTCCAGATCGTGAGTGCCTATTATCATCGTGGAGTTCATCTTTTCGAGAGATTTTACGGTATTTCGTCTGGCGACCGGGTCGAGCCCGGAAGTCGGTTCGTCTAGGATGAGAATTTCCGGCCTGGTCACGAGTATGCCCGCCATCGCCACGATTCGCTTTTCCCCTCCCGAAAGGCGGTGAGGGGGGCGGTCGGCGAGGCCCGACGCGCCCAGCGAACCGAGACAGGCGATCGCTTCCGCGCGCGCGTCCCGCGCGGCAACGCCCGCGGATAGCAGCCCGAAGGCGACATCCTCCGCCACGGTCGGCATGAAAAGCTGGTCGTCCGGCTCCTGGAACACCAACCCGACGGCTTTGCTCAAGGCGGCTCCGCGCCCCTGCGCGGCTTTCCCGCGCAGGAGTATTTCGCCGCGCCGCGCCGCCAGCGCGCCGGACAGAATCAAGAGCAGCGTCGTCTTGCCCGAGCCGTTCGCCCCGACGAGCGCTACCTTTTCTCCCGTTTCGATAAAAAACGAGACGCCGTTCAGGGCTGTAGTCCCATCGGGATAGCTGTAGCTTATGTCTTTCGTTTCCAGAAGCGGGACGGTCAAACCCATGACCGCTCGGCGAGCGCCAGCGCCATCAGGAAGAACGCCAACGCGCCGCAGAACACAGTGTCCGAAATTTTCCATCTCCCCGCGGGGGAAGAGGAAAAACCGTCCAGGCCGCCGCGAAGCGAGAACGCCATCGAGACGCGTTCCGCCCGGTCGGAACAGTGTATCAAAGTAGTGCCGACCATATACGCGGCCGCGCGCATCGAGGCGACCGCGCCCTGCCTTGGCGCGCGGAGGCGGATTGCCCGCGTCATGGCCGACATCGTGCCCGACAGAAGAAAGATATATCTCAGCGACAGGATGAGGATGCTTCTTAGCTTGGGCGGCATCCGAAGCCCCGCCAGCGCGTCGTTTATCTTTACCGCTCCCATCGAGGCCGCGAGGCGAAACACAGTCACCGAAATTATATTCAGCTTCCACGTGATAAAGAAAGCGGCCCGGACGCCGTTGACTGAAAAAAGCCCCCACATCCTGGGGCCGGGATACGCGACCGGGAACAAACACCACGCGAGCGCCGCCATTTTGTTCATCCGGATCAGGAAGGGCGCCGCTGACGCGCCCGCGCGCCCGCCGTCGAGCAGCAGAAGCGCGAGCGCCGCAACGCTGGCCGCGGCGAGTGACGGGACGCTGTTCAGATAAGATACCGTAAAAGCTGACGCGAGCGCGCACAGCACCCTGCCCCTGCCGTCGAACGCGTCTAGCCTGGACGGCGGCAGGCGGCGGGCTTCGCCGCCCAAATCCCTGAATATCACCGCAATTCTCCGGGCCTCAATACGTCCGGGAATGTGCGGCGCAAAAAAACCGTCATCATCGAGGTGACCGCGCCCTCGATGAGGGCGACGGGCAAATGCGCGGCAAGCAGGATACCCACTGAGGCCGTCATATCGGCGTCGGACAGGACGAGCCATGCGCCGGTGATCGCCGCCCCGCACAGGACGCCGAAAGCTCCGGCCGCGAAGGCGGCTGCCGCGGACAGTTTAGCGTTCCCGCATCTCACCGCCGAACCGAACAATATGTACGACAGCACGGCCGACGCTCCCATGGAAGCCGTGTTGACGCCGAGAACGGCCAGTCCTCCGAACTGAAACAGCACGGCTTGGAGCAGCAACGCCGAAAACACGGCGGGATACGCGCTCCACGCGAGCAAAAGCCCCATCGGCGCGACGAACGACAGATGAGTGGAACTGGGGCCGATGTTCACCTTGACGAGAGACGCCAGAAAAAACGCCGACGAGAGCATCGCGGTGCGCACGATCTTGTCCGGGTCGGTTCTCTTCAGGCCGTAAGCTATCCCCGCGGCGGACATGGCCCACCCGGCGGCAAGCGCCTGGGGGGAAAGGAATCCCTCGCTTATGTGCACTCGCGCTCGCCTCTCTTTCTACGCGCCGTGACGGCGAGCGCGGCGGCGTTGAAAATCAGGCTCACTCC
>JAISDQ010000078.1 GCA_031264605.1 Synergistaceae bacterium
TAAGGAGAATTGAACTCATCACAAAGGCGGCGATCCAGTCTTCGGCCATTCCCTTCTCCGCAAAAGAGGCGGCAATCGGTATTGTTCCGTACATACAGAGGGGAGAGGCAATACCGAGAAGCGAAGCGGGAACAACGCCGAAAGCGCCCATGCGCGTATTCCGCATTTTGGCAAAGAGGGTGTGGATTTTTTCTTTGCCGAATACGGAAACCAGAGAACCCAGCGCCATTCCCAATATCCAATACCAGACAATCTGTTCAAACTGGATTGTGGAGTAATACCAAAGATAGGCGAGTTCCCGCCGTATGATTTCAGCCATCTAACGCGTCATGCCCAATCAGTCTTTGGGGAAAGGGCTGGTAAAATCCATGCGGATTTCATGTATGTTTGCGCCGACAACCTGGATTTGCTCCATCCGGTATTCGCCAAGCCCGTTTTCCGCGGCAAGTTTGAGATGCGGAAGTTTTTGCGGGGTAAATCCCATAAAGTAAGCCCCTATTGTATCGACGGCCATGACATCCGTTCCGGCAAACACAATCCGCGCATCGACAGGATCGTTGTTTGTCGGGCCGTTTCCTTCTCCTGCCACAATTCCGTCAATGACGACAAAATCAGGTTTGCGCAGGAGGTTGATTTCAACTATCGAGTTTGGTATGCCGCGGCTATGCAGCCCCCATTTCCAAGCGCTGCCGTCATTCACCAGCGGTTTTGGCGGCGCTCCGAAAGCATTTTTCAGGCCAAGGGAAGCGCCCACGGCATAGTTTGTTTTTAATTTTGGCACGCTGATTACCACATCCGCGTCCACATAGATTTTCGGCATATAAATCGGTTCTCCGGTCAGTTTTTTGGGAGAACTTACGTAATAGCACTCCTCGATGGGTACTGTGTTGAGGTCCAAAAACTCCACGCCCTCTATGGTGTTATATCTGATTAATCCAATGGTTGGGTCGGACAGGGGCGTGCCGGTAACCGCGCCTTCGGCGACAATGATACGCCCGGCTTCCAATGCCCGCGCCTGCCGGACTACTTCCGCCACGACGCGGTAATCCGTGTTGCCCGGATAGGTCAGATTTCCCCGCGATGAAGAAAGGTTCGGTTTAATGATGACGGTATCGCCTTTATTGACGATGCCTTCAAGACCGCCGGCGTTTGTAATCGCCTGCGCGACGACAGCGGCATGGTCAACGCCCCGTCCGATTCCGACGATGGTTTTGCCGGTTGCCCGCGTTAATTCGCCGCCGCCTGAATTTGGTTCAGTTATATACGTTGTGATGTTTTGACCGGCATCGCTCCGTCGAGACCGCATACCGCTTCCCGCGACGAACATCAATATCGCGAATGGTATTGCCACACATATCGCTATGGATAACTTCCATTTCCCGCTCATAATAAACCCCCTTGGTTTCTTCGTCGGCCCGCCCGGCTGATTTTACGCGATCCGTTTTCCCTCTCACCAAACCAATTTCTTCTCCACCGTTAAAACGGCGGTACCATAGTTTGCTATCTTGAAATCAAGTTTTTCCAGTATTTTTTGTAAATTCGCTATCCGTTCCGCCAGTTGATCCCGTTGTTCCTTCAGGAGTGTTTTTCGGTTTTCCTGCGTATCCTCCCCTTCTTTAAAAAGGTTCACATACTCAATCAAAACCTCAATGGGAATATTCGCTATACGCATACATTTGATAAATCCGACCCATTCTATATCCTTGTCGCTATAATCCCTTATACCGCCCTTGCCCCGCCTTACCGGCGGAATCAAGCCAACGCGTTCATAGTAGCGCAAGGTGTCTATCGATAATTCATAGCGCTTGCTCACTTCGGTTATGGTCATTATTTTTCCTCCAAAAAATTGTTTCATTCAACGTTCAAAACCTTGGGATATTTCTCCCCCTGCCAAGTATCGCCCAGCGTCGCTAACGGCGTTGGGCGATATATAATATTTTATTTCTGTAAACTTCTTACCCATGTTGCCACTTTTTCGCTTATTTGCCTATCACCGGCAACGTTGTTAAAATTGACTCCACTCCTTATAAGAGCGTTTTTGGCTTGTTTTTCAATATCGCTTACGGCAGAGCCCGGGCCGCCCTGCGCTGTTGAAAACGCCGCCAGGGGCTTTCCTTCAAAATCTGTTTGGCGGAGTAGCGTCGTTATCGGCAATGATGGCAAACCCCACCATACCGGCGTCCCGACAAAAATAAAATCATAGGAGGCAATATCGACGTTCAAATCTCTTATTGACGGATAAATCCCTTGTCGCTGCTGTTCTTTCGCCCACTGTGTAAATTGACGATACTCCATTTCGGGAAACGATGCCGCCGGTTCTACTTTGACGATATCAGCGTCTGTCAGCCCCCGTATTATTTCAGCGACCTTCTCGGTATTGGCGTTTTCTGAGTAGGAATAGTACAATACCAATACTTTACCCAAATTACTTTGATCCGCGCTTTGCCCGAATGCAAGAGCGCCTGTGCAGAACAGCAAACCCAAAACCGCTACGCACCGCATAATGATCTTTTTCATGTTGCCCTCCTCCAATGGTGAATGGGAAAATTTTTTTGATGTACATACGCGCCTCCTGATATTTTGAATTGTATCGGTTGGAGTTAACTCCATGTCAAGTACTTTTTTGACTTCCTTGACGAAATAAGTCTTTACATGGCAATATATAGTATATGCTGCGCGAAATAGCTATAATCTCAATTGAACGCGAACCGGCAAAAATAACTTTCAGCCGCGATGACGCGCGTCCGCCGTTGCGGTCATTAGGAGGATTCACATGAAAATATCCGCGGTAAATACATATATTGTCAGACCCCGTTGGCATTTTGTCGAGTTAGTGACCGACGATGGATATCACGGATGGGGTGAGGCGGTACTGGAGGGGCACTCCGGGACGCTTCAGGCGTGCGTCAGGGAGATGGCTTCATATCTCATAGGGAATGATCCGCGGCATATAGAGGATATCTGGACAACCCTTTACCGAGCGTGTTTTTACAGAGGCGGCGGTATTTTGATGAGCGCCATCGCCGGCATCGACCAGGCCTTGTGGGATATCAAGGGGAAATTATACGGAGCGCCGGTCTATGAATTGCTTGGAGGGCAATGCCGCGAACGTATGCGCGTATACGGATGGATCGGCGGCGACAGGCCGGACGACGTGGGACGCGCCGCCAGGGAAAAACAGGACGCGGGATTTACGGCGGTGAAGATGAACGCCACGGAAGAACTTCAATACATTGACTCTCACGAAAAGATAGACGCCGTGCTGGAGCGGGTGCAAAGCATCCGCGAAAAGTGCGGCAAATACTTCGGCATAGCCGTCGATTTCCACGGCCGCGTGCACAGGCCAATGGCGAAAATATTGGCGAAAGAACTCGATCCTTACGGCCTGATGTTCATCGAGGAACCCGTATTGAGTGAAAACATGGAATTGTTTCCCGAAATAGCGGCGGCATGCAACACTCCGATCGCGACCGGCGAAAGGCTCTACTCGCGCTGGGATTTCAAACGTCTTTTTCAAATCGGCGGAGTCGATATCATACAGCCGGACCTATCCCACGCGGGAGGCATCACCGAGGTCAGGAAAATAGCCGCGATGGCGGAAGCGTACGACGTCGCCCTCGCGCCTCACTGCCCGCTGGGGCCCATAGCTCTCGCGGCCTGCCTGCAGGTGGACGCCTGCTGCTACAACGCGGTGATCCAGGAACAGAGCATGGGCATTCATTACAACGTGGGCAGGGGCGTGCTGGATTACGTGCTCAACAAGGACGACTTCGTTTTCGCCGAAGGATACGCGAAATTGCCCGCCATCCCTGGAATAGGGGTAGAAGTCAATAAAGAACTGGTACTGGAGGAAAACATGTCCCCGCATGAGTGGAAAAACCCCGTATGGCGTCACTATGACGGCTCCATAGCCGAGTGGTGACCCTATACTCACATCGCTTTTTCTGTCCTGTCTATCAATTCCTCCTGCGCGCGTTTGCCCATCTCGACGAAGAAAGCGCTGTAACCGGTGACGCGGACGCACAGATTCCTGTACGCCTGCGGATTTTCCTGAGCTTTGCGGAGCGTATCCGCGTCCACCACATTGACCTGCAGCTGCATACCGCCCTTTTGCATATATGTCTTGAACAAAGCGCAAAGCGCGCGCAACCCCTCGTCTCCCTTCACAGCCCCGGGATGGATTCGAATATTGAGCGGGCCGCCGGTAATCTTGCGGAATGGGATCTTCGCCGCCGAATTCAGAGTCGCCGTGAGCCCCGAAATATCGGAGCCTTCGCTGGGGGACTGATTTTCACTCAACGGTTCCATGCGCCTCCGTCCGTCCGGCGTCGCTCCCACGTAAAGTCCCATCGTAGTGAAATCCCTGTCGGACGACAGCGTCGGAAACATCCGGTACAGGTACTCAGCCCCGTTATGTTCGCGCACCGCGTCTGTGAAGGCGTCGACCGCGATTTTCGCGTATTTGTCCACGGCGTCCGCGTCATTGCCAAATTTTTCGTATTTTCTCCTGAGCGTCCGCGCCAGCCGCTCATTGTCCGCAAAATCATCCGCCGTCATCCCGGCCAATTCCTTCAGCGTCATGACACGGTCCGAAAAAACCAACCGTTCTATGGCATACAACGAATCGACCACCGTAGCGAGGCCGGCGCCCTGAGTTACGATCTTGTGGTACTTCGTACCTCCTTGCGTCCAGGTTACGGCATTGGCAAGCGGCCCAATCAGGAAACAGTCCTCTATGCGCATCCGTCCCCGGCTGAACCCCTTTTCTATCTCGAAATCGCGTTCGAAGCCGCGGCGATATTCCCCTATCAGATAGCTCAACTGCCTTCGGTACATCGATATGAAGTCGTCCATGCTCCTGACGTCGTCGGGGTCGCCGGTGTCGATCCCGTAATACGCCCCGGTCATCAGTCCGATCATGCGGTCTTCCATGGAAAACTCACAGTCACGCGCCGACGTCCCGGCTTTCGGCTCCATCGGATAATCGCCGCGATTCAAGGCCAGTTCAAGCGGCTTCGCGAGATTGATCCATACCTGCCGCAGACCGCCCTCGTACGCGCCTATGTCAGGGTCGTTGCAGCCGTAAAAACCGTATCCGTATACCTCCGGTTCCTCCACGCCGTACAGCTTCAGCGCGTCGATCATCGTTTCGTCGTTGTAGAGGACGATAGTGGCGTTGTCGCGCATCGCGGCGCACACTTCCGTAAAAAACGACTCGTCGATACCGTCATAATAGCGCACTACCATGAAAGGATTTCGCAGCCGCAAATTATGGGCCGCACGCACCATAAGGCGCGACAGCGCGTTCACGCCACCGGAACCATCCGGCTTCCTGCCGGCCACGATCAGGTAATTGGGGTCGTCGTACGCGACCTCCAGCGTATAGCGCGTGGCTTCGGTTTCCTGCGACATGTGGTCGGTCTGCGCCATTATCTCATTGTTCTTGAAGAAAAATTCCTCCAGCAGCTCCAACGCGCCGTCTTCGTCAAGGCGGCCCGTCTTCAGGTCTTCCTCGTAAAAAGGCAGCAGGTACTGATCCATGCGGCTGAAATTGAGCACGCCGCATCCGCATACCTTCTGACAGATTAAAGAAACGATCCATATCAGCGACAGGGCCTCGTAAAGGGTTCGGGCGCGCCCGGAGGCTATCCGCGTCAGGCTGTCGGCCATGGATTCCCGGCCTGTCGACCGCGCCTTCGCGGCGTACCGCAAAATGTACGAAGATATGGCATCGTAGCATATCGACAGCCCTGTCACGAAATCTCTCTTGTACGGATCGGTCTGCGCCCCGAGCACATCCCTTGCCTCGTTTGAGAAATCCCGGAGCCCGCGCCCGATCATGCGTTCCCAATCGAGAGCCAGATGTCCGTATGATACGAACCACCACGGGCGGCATTTGAGCCACCCTTCCGAATAATAAAACGGAGATTTCCTGTGCCGCTCTTCCAGGGGAATATCCCACCATTTTTTATAACGGGCGGCGATCTCCGCGTACTCTTCCTCGCTCGGGACCCGTTCGGTCACGCTCCCCGCGAACACGTCATCCGCGGCGAGCGGAACGTTCAGGCCTTCCAATACATGTTTCAATGTGTTAGCGTAGCGAATGGCTTCGGGATGTCCTTCGAACATATCCTCGCTCTCCAAAACGAGCGCTATCCGTTCGAGAAACGTCTCCCGCGTGTCTTTACGAAACCAGCGGTCAATTTTATCGCTCAATGACTTTTTCAAATCAACACCCTCCTTTTCCAAATGCCGCGCGCGCAGCGTGAGATCGATGTCAAAACACTGTCGGAGCGGAGAAAACGGCGGCCATATCCCTTAGCGTTACGTAACGCGGCGTTTGAAACATTTCCTGTTGCGCTCCGACGCTGCGCGCCTTGTCCGCGCCTAGGCCGTGATAAGGCAGCAGTCTCACTTCCCTGACGTTGCGCGCGCCGTCGATAAAACGAGCCGTTTCCCCGGCGTTTTCCATATTGTCGTTCACTCCGGCTATCACCGGTACGCGTATATAAATCTCCACAGGTTCGTGAAAAAATCTCCGCGCGTTCTCCAGAATCAACCTGTTGTCGCTGCCGGTATATTCTTTGTGCAGTCCGGGATCCATAATTTTCAGGTCGAGCAAAACGGCTCTGGAATAGGGGAGCACCGCCGCGTATGAATCGAACGGGACGTTCGCCGCGGTATCGAG
>JAISDQ010000087.1 GCA_031264605.1 Synergistaceae bacterium
TGGAAAAGACCGAGACTGCCCTGGAAAGAGCCGCGGGCCCCCAGGAACGGAAGAAGGGCCTTACCCTGAAAGGACAACGATCCCGCGCGGACCGCCTCCTCCTCCTTGAGCCCGGAAGCGTCCCCCTGGGGGAGGGGCGGCGGCTTTCCTTCCCGGAACTGTTTATCGGGCCTGGGGATCGGATAGCCCTGACCGGCCCCAACGGTTCGGGAAAATCAACCCTCCTCCGGCATATCCTCCCCCGGCTTTCCGCTCCCCTGATGTACCTGCCCCAGGAACTGGGGGCGGAAGAAAGCCGGGATATCCTGGAAGCGGTTCTGGGGGTGGAAGAAAAACGGCGGGGGGAGATCCTCTCCGGATTTTCCCGGCTCGGCTCCGATCCCCGGCTCCTCTTTGCGTCGGCCCTGCCCAGCCCCGGGGAGGTACGGAAACTCCTCATCGCCCGGAGCATCTTTTACGACCCCGCCCTGATCGTCATGGACGAACCCACCAATCACCTGGATCTGGTCTCCATCGGCCTTCTGGAAACCGCCCTGGCCGAATATTCCGGCGCCCTGCTCCTGGCAAGCCATGACCCGGTGTTCCTCTCCCGGCTTACTAACCGGGAATGGGCCGTTGCCGGAACCGGCGGGGATTCGGCGCTACGGATTATGGATTGACCAGAAACGGTTCATGTATAGGCATTCTTTCTATCTTCAATTTTTATGTCTTTTCCAATCAGGACAAATACGTTTTCAACGCCGTGAACAGTTCCGCCGTGTCGAGCGGTTTGCCGATATACTCATAGGTGGGCACGCCGTTTATCTCGTGGATGATGTTCCCCTCGCTTTTCGTGATCTCTCCGCTGAACGGCATCTTGTCGTCGTCCTGAAGCGTCGAGATAAGAAAGCGCGGGTTTAAGTTGCCGGCCAGCAAGATAAAGGACATCTTTGCGGGAGACGACTCTCCTTTATAAAGCGTCAGGCAGTTGTCGAACGCGGGGGAATCGCTGATAGCGGGCATGCCGAACTGCGGGACGCCGGGGCACAGCTCGTCAAAGGCCTCCACATAGGCGTCGCCGGCGGTTTCCGCGAGCATGGGCGGGAACAGCAGGACGAGCTTCGGCTCGGACGGAAGCTTGTCCCGAGCCGCTTCGAAGGCAGCGCGCGTCGGCGCGAGAATCTCGTTTCCCTTGATATCCTCCGTTATGGCGGTTTCAAAAAACACGTCGTCGCTCGTTATCACCAAGATGGTAAGTATCAGGATATCGGCCTCGCCGCCTACCGCTTGAGTCGTCGTGGTCGCGCCCGCGAGAGGAAAGGGCAACGCCTCGCATATGGCGCCGTAAACTCCGGACTCGACATACTCCGGATCGCACATGATGATCCCTATGGTGTTTTCCGACAGAGGAAAATCCCTCAGCCCTTCCCGGATCTCCGCCACGGCGATGTCAACATCGTCAAGCTCATAGGTATGCAAACTAATGGAACGAATCATAATTTTTTTCTCCTTTCGCGACGGTAACAAACACATTAAAATTTATACGAAAATTTATACGGTCAACATCGCAACTTGCAGCGTTTGCAACGTGTGACGACTTCGTACAGTATATTTTACCACAACTGCACAAATAAAACAAGTGTTTTTTCGACATTTTTAGATTTTTTATTCAAGAAATCCATTTGACACCATCTCCGCTGCATCACAACCGTTGCGGCCGATAAATGTCTGAAGATTCGAAAAAGCACTTGACAGTGAAATGACACCGATTTTTTGTGTTCATTAAAGGAGTTTCATCACTCCCGCGAACGTCTCGCCGATAGGCTCGCGTATGACGAGAGACGCCTCGCCGTCATACGGCGTTTCGCTTTTGTTTATAAGCACGAGATTCCGCCCGTCGAAATAGCGCAAAAGCCCGGCGGCGGGATAAACGGCGAGCGACGTGCCGCCGACGATAAGCGTATCCGCGCGCTCAATACGCCGCACGGCCTCGCGCGTGACGTTATCGTCCAGGCTCTCCTCGTACAGCACGACGTCCGGGCGGACGGTCCCGCCGCATTTTTCGCATTTCGGAACGGTTTCCGCATAGTCCATCACGTAGTCGAGCGTATATTTCGCGCCGCATTTTGCGCAAAACTGACGCAGATTGGAGCCGTGCAGCTCGAGCACGTTGACGCTGCCGGCGGCGCTGTGCAGCCCGTCGATGTTCTGTGTGATTACGGCGTCGATGAGCCCGCGCCGCTCAAGCTCCGCGAGGGCGATATGCGCCGCGTTGGGCCTTGCTTCGCGGGAGATGAGATTTTCCCTGTAATAGCGGAAAAATATATCCGGCTCGCGTATGAAAAATGTGTGGCTCAAAAGCTCCTCCGGCGAATGACCGTAAACGCTCTTGGCAGCGTAAAGCCCCGTTTCGGAACGAAAATCCGGTATGCCGCTCTCCGTAGAAACGCCGGCGCCGCCAAAAAAGACGGCGCCGCCGCCCGCTATAATTTCAGCGAGGCGTAAGATTTTGTCCATATTTTTGACTGCTCCTTTCGCTAAAGGCGCCGCAATGCGGGCGGACGTGTGATTTAACGTGCGTGCGCGCACGGGGAACGCGGCATTCGCCGCGACGTCGCGCCTTGGCGCGTATCCCGTGCCCACAGGCACGTTTTATCAAACGTCCGCGCCGGTAGGCGCGGCGCCACGCGGCATTCGCCGCGACGTCGCGCCT
>JAISDQ010000099.1 GCA_031264605.1 Synergistaceae bacterium
TACAAAGCGCGTAAAATCGCGTTCAAACTTGGTACCGGCGATTACAACGGCGCGAAGGAAATCACGAAAACTTTCAGCCTTGCCGGTGTGCGCGGCGCGGCAGGAGCCGACGCAATCGCAAGCGTCGTTCTGGCGCTCGATGGTTTGCTGGAATACGAACTGAACGAAACCACCGTTCAGGACACCGACACGTTAGTCATATAACGTGTTCTGAAAATTGGAGGTGTAATCAATGGCTGTTACCAGAGTTTTGAAAGCGGTGTTCGGCACGTCGGATGATAAAGAGGCGCTTATGACGATTCCTCATATCAAAGACGACGCCGGACAGTCCGACGTAAAAGAGTTTATGGACAGCGTAATCGCGGCCGACATATTCAACGCTGGCCTTACGTCGAAAATCGGCGCGAAGGTCGTAGAGACCGAAACCACTGTTCTTTTCGGATGAACGCTGTTTGTCCTGAGTGCGGCGCGAATATGATAAACGCGGAAGGTTGCGTGATGTGTCCGTGTTGCGGATATTCGCGCTGTCACGGCTGAACGTCTCGTAACGTGATTACAAAGAAGTAAAATTGCTACGCGTTACGAACATCGGCGTGTCTGTGAAAAGGCACGCCGATACGTTTTTAGACAGCTCGTTAAGCACGAATATTTTTTAAAACTTCGTATGCGTAAGCCATCCATTGGTTATCATTTGTTATAGCTTCTACGAACCGGTGGATAATCTGTTATGATATTTTCGTGATGTTTCCAAGTCATTTTCTATTTTTTTTCGCTCTTCTGAATCTTTCGGTGTAGTAGATGCTTTGTATTCAAGGTAATAGATTTCATCAAGGACTCTAAGTTTTTCGCGCTCTCTGTCTTCGCCATGTAACGTGAAATCGTTAAAGTTTCTTCTTGGATGTTTATATTCACTTTTAGCGTCCCAATCTGTGCTGAATACAACCCAGAGTAAAAAAATTGCTATTACTATCCAGGTTAGACTAAAGCCGAAAGCTTCGTATATTGTGTGCAAAAACGTTATGGTAATAAACAACGCAATGAACATTTTTATAGCACCTCCTTTGTTTATATGAAACCTTCTTAATTTTTTGCTACTCGAACGGCTATGCTAATGTGATGTTTGGTGTTGTTGATAGAGTAATTATACCTCACGCGTTACGAACATCGGCGTGTCTGTGAAAAGGCACGCCGATACGTTTTTAGTCAGCTCACTAAGCATGAATATTTCTTAAAATTCCGTATGCGTATATAAGATAACAAAGAAGTAAAATTGCTACGCGTTACGAACGCGACGGCCTACCGGCTCGAATCGGCAGGCCGCCGAACTTTTAACACCGCTTCAATCAGCGCCGCGTGTTCGCGGCGAGCGGCGGCGCGTTCCGCGTAAGTTGGCCGTTCATCGCCGCGCCCCGCCCGCTTCTTTCTCCCTGTGTTCGCTATAGCGTAAACCCATTATAACCCATTTTCCCGAACGGTGTAACTATGTTGGGACAAATAAATTGGTTTAGGAGGAAAATTCATTATAACAATTGCCTATAACAACCGAATTTTTCCATCTGTACATTTCAATATAACACGCCGCTCAACCTCAGTTCCCTTGAACATTTTTTTTACGCCTGCTGATGTAATATGTGTCTTGGGCCATTATGGTTTAAAAATGATACAGCGCTTTTCAAAAAAAGCCTTTTAGATATCCTTATGCCTTTACTCCTACTGAATAATCACAAAACGTTTTAGACGATTTCACCGCTATTGTCATGTCCGTTCGCCGTGCATTATAATCATTGACCGGATGGTTTAAGAAAGAACGCGACATCATGGAGGCGAGTGCGGGGATGGCTTATGACGCTGGCGCCATAGAACCCAAGTGGCGGAAGATTTGGGAGGAGCGCCGCGCGTTCGAAACGGAACGCGACGAATCTCTTCCGAAGTTTTATTGTCTTGAAATGTTTCCTTACCCGAGCGGGGCGCTTCACATGGGGCACCTGCGCAATTATTCGATAGGGGACCTCATCGCGAGATTTCTGCGCATGAACGGTTACAACGTCGTGCATCCGATAGGGTTCGACTCGTTCGGCATGCCCGCGGAGAACGCGGCCATCAAGATGAAGACCCATCCCGCCGAATGGACGCTGTCCAACATAGACCGGGCGATCGAACAGCTCAAATCCATGGGATGCAGCTACGACTGGCGAAGGCTTGTCAAAACGTGCCTGCCCGACTATTACAGATGGAGCCAGTGGTTTTTCCTCAGGATGTACGAACGGGGGCTCGCGTACCGCAAGTACGCGCCGGTCAACTGGTGCGAGACCTGCGGCACCGTTCTGGCGAACGAACAGGTCATAGGCGACGGGGTTTGCTGGAGATGCGATACACCGGTGGTGAAAAAAGGCCTCGAACAATGGTTCCTGCGGATAACCGACTACGCGCAGGAATTGCTGGACTGCCTCGACGGCCTCACCGGCTGGCCCGAACGCGTGCTCGCCATGCAGCGGAACTGGATTGGCCGTTCCGAGGGAGTCCGCTTCAACATCGCGATAGCCGATACCGATCTTTCAATAGAAGCCTTCACCACGAGAATAGACACGATATACGGCATCACGTTCGTCGCCATAGCGGCCGAGCATCCCATGGCGAACACGCTCGCCGGGCGTTCGGCGGAGGCGAAGCGGGACGAAATTTTGGACTTCGCGCGCCGCATGTCCTCGCGCAGCGCCATAGAGCGCACCGCCGTCGGAGGCGACAAGATGGGGCTCGACACCGGATTTAAGGCGATAAATCCGGTGAACGGCAAGCTCGTTCCGATATGGATAGCCGACTATATTCTGATGGAGTACGGGACGGGCGCCATAATGGGCGTTCCTGCGCACGACCAGCGCGACTTCGACTTCGTCAGGAAATACGGCCTCGGCGTCATCCCGGTCGTAAGGGTAGCGGGCGAGCCGATACCCGACCCGGAAAAGATGAAAAGCGCCACGGAGGCCGACGGGATATCCTGCAATTCGGATGAGTTCGACGGACTGCCCACGCCGGAGGCCATAAGGAAGATAGCTGAGCGGTTCGAGGAGCGCGGATGGGGCAAACGCGAGACGCAGTACCGTCTGCGCGACTGGCTCATCAGCCGCCAGCGTTACTGGGGCACGCCCATCCCCATGGTATACTGCGACCAGTGCGGCCTGGTTCCGATACCCGAGAGCGACCTGCCCGTGGAACTGCCGCTCGACGCGGTCGTTCCTCCAAACGGAGGGAACGCTCTGCTCGGCTGTCCCGACTGGATAAACACGAAATGCCCCAAGTGCGGCGGCCCCGCGAGACGCGAGACCGACACCATGGACACTTTTATCTGTTCGTCGTGGTATTTCTTCCGCTATCTGTCGCCCGGTTTCGCCGAAGGGCCCTTCAAACCCGAGGACTCGAAATACTGGATGCCCGTCGACCTTTACATAGGCGGCATCGAGCACGCCTGCCTGCATCTCATATACGCCCGGTTTTTCACAAAGGTACTGTCGGACCTCGGGCTGGCTTCGCCCGATTTGAGAGAACCCTTCACCGGTCTCCTGACGCAGGGGATGGTGATAAAGGACGGGGCGAAGATGTCGAAATCCCTGGGAAACGTCGTCGACCCCGACGAGATTATAAAAAAGTACGGGGCCGATACCGCGCGGCTTTTCATACTCTTCGCCTCGCCGCCCGACAAGAGCCTCGACTGGTCGGACAAAGGGGTGGACGGCGCGCACAGGTTCCTGGGCAGGGTATTCAGGCTCGTCGAAGACAACCTGCCCGCTCTCTCGTCGGCTTCCGCGGCCAAAATCCCGATGAGGGACATAAAAGACCCGAAGCGCCGCGGCTTGAAAAGGCTCATTCACTCGACGGTAGACAGAGTGACGAGGGACATACGCGACGAAAAACAGCTCAATACCGCGGTGGCCCGGCTCATGGAACTGTGCAACGGCCTTTCGGCGTTCTCTCCGTCGGACCGGGACGGGGCGTGTCTTTTCCGCGAAGGCGTGGAAACGCTGCTGCTCTGCCTGTCTCCGTTCTGCCCTCACGTTTGCGAGGAGCTTTGGGAGATGCTGGGGCACGGCGATATGCTCGCCCACGCTAAATGGCCGGCCGCCGAGACGGAGGCGCTCGCGGCGGATTCCGTGACCGTAGTTCTCCAGATAAACGGAAAAGTGCGCGAACAGTACAGCGTCGAGCCGGGCCTTTCGAGGGAGGCGCTCGCGGAACGCGTCATGTCTGAGGAATCTGCCAGACGCAGGATTGACGGGCTGGAGGTAGTCAAGGTGATAGCGGTGCCGGATAAACTGGTGAACGTGGTGGTCAAGGGATGATATGCCTCATCTGCACGTAGTTTCCGGTTCGGGGGCCGCCGCGCGCCGGCTTCTCGCCGAAGTGACGGCCGGCCTTGAGGCCAAGGGATACGGGGATGTCCGGCGGCAGGAGGCTAGCGACTGGGGCACGCTTTTGACGGAAAATTCCTGCCGCGGGCTGTTCGAAGACAATAGCCTGATTATCGTCGAGGAAGCCGAAAAACTTGGCCCCCTCCCCAAGAAATTCGCCCCGATGCTGGAAGGTCCGGACGCTTCGGCCTATATACTGCTGGCGTGCAAGTCGGAAAACGCCTCGATAATACCCAAGGAACTGGCCGGAAAATGCTCTTTTTCGAAGAACGCCTCGCCGCCGCCCTGGTCGCGAGAACGCGACGAATTGATTTTGGAAGCCGCCAGAAACCTGGGAATAGGCGTTTCGAAACCGGCCGTCCTGTTGATGAAGGAACTGTTCGAGGACATGGGGGAGTTGGCGTCCGAGTCCGAAAAAGTCGCGTCGTTCTGCTCGATTTTGGGGCGGAAAGAAATTTCGGCCTCCGCCGTAGGGGACTATTGCCTCTCCGACGGCAGCAGGAGCCTGCTCAAGCTCCTGGACGCGCTCTGTTCGGCGCGAGGCGCGGATTCGATGGAGGCCCTGTCGGAACTGGCCCTCCGCTCGGAGTTGACGCCGCTTTTGTCGGCTTTGCACAACAGATTTCGCGTTGCCATGTACTTCGCGCTGTACCCAAAAGAGGCGGCCGTTTTTTCACGCGCCCTGGGGACGAGGGATTACGCGGCGCGTCACGCGGAGACGGCGGCAAAAAAATACGGCGCCGCGCGTTTGAGAGATTTCGTGACTGGCCTCATACGCATGACGTCGAACGAACGCTCCGGGCAAAGCGCGGGATGGTTCGATCTGGAGGTGCTGGTGATCGACCTTCTGAGCGGCGCGGGCGGCTTATGACCGACTCGCGGCCGGCCTTTTCGGCGTCGTAAATTTTAAGGCCGATCAATTCGCCCGAACGGCATTTTGCCGCTTGAGGACGCGAACACCGCCAGGGTTTAAATCTTTACCCTTCAGGCTTCTGAACGATAAATCAAAAAAGGGAGCTTGCGCGCTCCCAGGCGTTATTCCGCGTTTTCCGTCCGCACTTTGAGGATGCCGTCAGCCAGCAATGCCATCCGTGATTTCCTGCGCGCCGCCGTATTGCGGTGAATGACTCCTTTTATCACCGCCTTGTCGAGCGCGCTCGACGCTTGGGACAAAAGATCGGACACGCGTTCGCGCTCCCCTCCGGAGACCGCCGCCGCGAAGTTCTTCGCCGCGTTTTTGCAGCGCGTCTTCCAGTAACGATTGTAGAGCCTGTTTTTTTCGGCTATTAAAATCCGTTTCGCAGCCGATTTTTTATTGGCCACCAAATTCACCTCCCTCTCTAAAACCGAATAATATTATCATACAGGCGCGCGTGCGCGCAAGCAAAAAAAATTTCCGACGGAACCGGGCGGCGCCATTTACTTGTGAATCACTGGTATAACCGCCTTTATACGCTACGTAAAAATGCCTGTGCAAATACGCAGGGCCAGTGGCTACAATACTCCTCGGAAAATAAACGCCGCCGCCCAACCGGCGTACAAAAAATATAACGGTTTTTGGGCGTATTAAAAATCTTGGTTTTGTATAATTATTGTAGAATGACTGTATTGACATATTTGTAAATAAGCGGAAAATATCTTAGTAACGAAGAAAAATCTAAAAGATAAAGACATATTCGAAGATGGCTTATGATGTTATAATCTTTAAAGTTATCAGGGGGGAAGACAGGCAATGATCGACGGAATGCGCGTGGAACCCGTAAAAGGTCCGAAAGCGGCCGATTTGCCGGTCACGGCCGGAGCCGCTCGCCACGATAAAGGACGCGTAGTCAAGCCTTTTTCGGAAGTTTTAAAATCGAGCGTCATGAAAGTAAATCAGCTTCAAATTGACGCGGACACCCTCACGAACCGTCTGGCGCTCGGCGAGGTTGAGGACATCTCGGAAGTGTCGATAGCGGTTGAAAAAGCCGAATTGGCGCTTCGCCTTATGGTGCAGATCAGGGACAAAATGCTGGACGCCTATCAGCAGATATCCAGGATGGGCGCATAGCTCGAGGCGGAAAAATAAATGCGTGAATACGCGGCCAGGGCAAAGGAACAGCTTCAGGCTTTATGGTCTTCGCTGTCGAAATGGCAGCGAGTTTCGATCGTCGCCGCGGCGGTGTTGGTGTCGGGCGGCATATTGGCGCTTGCCCTCGTGATGGGGCGCACCGCGTACGAGCCCGTTTTCACGGGCCTCGAGGCGCGGGATCAGTACGCGGTCATCGAATACTTGAAAGAGCAGAAAATTCCCTACCGCACGGATTCTTCCTCCAATTCGATCCTCGCCCCCTCGGCGAACGTACATGAAGCGAGAATAGCGCTCGCCGACAAGGGCATACCCCGCAACGGTATAGTCGGTTTCGAGCGTTTCGACAGCACCAAGGTAGGACGCACCAGTTTCCAGGAGAAGGTCGACTATTACAGGGCCTTGGAGGGAGAACTGTCGCGCACCATACGCGAGATGAACGCCGTGGCCAACGCGCGCGTCTCGATTGTGGTGCCCGAATCCAGGCTGTTTTTGGAACAGCAGCAGCCGTCGACCGCGGCAATCCTTCTGACGCTGAGGCCGGGGGCGGAATTCGGCCAGAGGCAGGCGAAAGCCGTGGTGCATCTCGTGGCGTCGAGCGTCGAAGGTCTGACGCCCGACAACGTGACACTGGTCGACTCCGAAGGGCAGATACCCTTCGAAGATATACTGGACGACACGCTCACCGTACAGTCGGGCAATAACGAACTGGTTTTGAAGCAGAGGCAGTTCGAGAAGCAGTACGAAGCGGAATTGGAGCGCAAGCTGAAGGATATACTCGAAAAACCCTACGGCCCTGGCCGGGTAAAGGCGGTCGTCAGGGTCGAGCTGGATTTCGACAAAAGACAGGATTCCCAGAGGATAGTGTCCACCCTGCCCGATAAAAATCACGGGCCCATCCAGAGCGAGCAGAATACGGAGGAAAGTTACACGGGGCCGGCCGGCATAACGGGCGGCATTCCGGGGACGACCACCAATATTCCGGGATACGTGGTGAATACCGGCACGGGCAACGATAACGCGACGTACGACCGCACGGATAACGTGACTAATTACGACAACTCGACGCACGAATCATCCAAGGTCGAAACCCAGGGAAAGATAAAGCGCCTGACGGCCACGGTGCTGATCGACGGAACCTTGGAACAGCCCGAGATAGACAGTTGGCACGGCGCGGTGGCGACTGCCATAGGCGCCGACGACCAGAGAGGCGACAAAATATCGATAATGGCGATGCCGTTCGACACATCGGCTGCCGACGCCTACGCGGCGCGTTTGGCCGCGGAACGCCGGCGGCGTACGATAGTGGGGATCACCTCGCTGCTCATTCTTCTTGCAGCGGGCCTGGCGCTTGCCGCTATGTGGATTCGCAAGCGCAGGAGCGCGGCGGCTTTGCGGCCCGCTCAGAAAACGGAGGACACGGTGCCGTCTCTCAGAGAATTGCTTGAAAACCCCGATTTGATGACTGCCCAGGGTGAGTTGTCGGTACTGGAGGAGCAATTGCGGAGTTACGCTCTGAACAATCCTGAGGAACTCGCCAATTTGATCAAAAATTGGGTGATCGAGG
>JAISDQ010000166.1 GCA_031264605.1 Synergistaceae bacterium
CCTTTCGCCTGTACTCCCTTACCTTGACAGCATCCCATCTGGTCATGCGGCGTTCCCGGACGCAAGGCTGCGGAAAACCCGGCTCGGTTCTCAGCTTCTGCCATACGGTGTTCTCACTCAAACCCAGAAACGACGCGACCTGTTTCACACCGATAAGGCCGTCCACTGGGAATTGGGGTAAAGCCAGCTCTGAGGCCGTAACATTGGGCGGCGGTTCGGCTGTATCGGCATCGCGCGCCGTTTTGCCTCTGTAGAATTCACAGTAGACGGACAGCACCCCAGGCAATACGGCGAGTTCTTCCGCTTTTGCGCCACCCGACGTTATCCTTTCGACGAAATTTTCTATTGAGCTTTTAACCTTGTCCCGCGTCATCCTGTGTCTCTCCTTGTATCGTGCCGGGATACCCCTGTCCCTTTTCCGGCTGTTCCGATTTGCGTATTTCGTACCTCGTTGGCTTTGGAGGTTTTATGAGACGACCTGCTGAAACCCCGTATAACCTGGCCAGCTCCCCGATTTTCTCAATGGACGGCGTTTGCTTCCCGGCCTCCCACCGCCAGAGCGTGACCGCGCTCACCCCGAGTTCTTTTGACGCGGATTTGAGCGTGAAGCCCGCCTCTATCCTTGCCCGTTTCGCTCCAAGCAAAATTACCACCTCGCATCTCATCAATATTTCGATGAATGATAAAAATTTTCCCATATTTTACACTGATACGTAGAAAAATCAAGAGATGAAATAATCACCATCAATATTCACATGATTGACTTTTTATCTGCTATTGGTATAGAATGATTGCATGATTGGTGAGCGCTTAAAAACACTTAGGGAACAACTAGGATGGACTCTGAAAGCCCTCGCCGAAAAATGCGGGGTCTCAACTAACACGGTATGGCGCTGGGAGCAGGACAAGCAAATGCCTGCTGTGGATTTATTGGAGAGGCTGGCTGATGCGCTACAGACATCGGTGAATTTCCTCACGGGCAAGACCAGTGACCCAGCCTTGACGCCTTTCATCGTACTCGATGATTTTTCTAAATTGAAATCGATGGAGAAGATAAACACAAAATATAGCATCATTTTGCCTGTTCTCGATTTGCCGCCTTTCGTAGACATTGAGAATTTGAATTTATACGATTACACAGCTTATGAAGTGGCTGTGCCTCTCATCTGGATAGGGAACCTTCCTGACAAATACGGCCCATTTTTCATAACTGTCCGTGGAAACGCTATGGCGGAGGCCGGTTTGCATGACGGTTTTCTCGCTCTGGTCAATGCGGACGAGAATTATTCAAACGGCGATATTCTCCTATCAGTTATACGCGTAAAGGATGGGGTTTATGAGGCTGTCGTTAGATGGACTTACATGCTGCCAGACGGCAACGTTGAACTGAGATGCCCTAACGCTGATTATCCTGTTTACCGTTTTCAGTCCAGCCCATCCGGGGGAATGCCGGACGGCATCTGGATTCAGGGCAAAATTGTCGGCGCTTGGGCTGGCACGCTCAAGAGGGGGATATAATAGTAACGGATGGCGCTGATGCCCTGCTAGGTATTTTACTTATGTTTTCTTTGCGGGCGCAATGATATACTTTTCCAGAAATGGATCAGAGCAGTGGCGTAAACGTAAGGAGATGAACGAAATGAACGACTTGATACTTAATACAAACACATTGCCTGAACCGTTGCTTAGATTGATTGACGCCGACAAGGTTAGAATCAGAAAAGAAGGTAAAATGGTAACTATGATGCCTTTGGAGGAACCGTTCGACTGCGTTGCCGGTTTGAGAGGTATGCTTGCGAGAAATAAGGCGATATCTGTGGATAAATTCCTTGAGCGCAAACATGCCGATAAGGAACTCGATTTATGAGCGTACGCTACATACTGGACGCCTGCGCTATTATCGCCTTGCTCAAAGACGAAGCGGGATCTGAAGAAGTATCGACAATATTCAACGATGCGTTCAAAGGCGAAACTCTGATTTCCATGAACAAAATCAACCTCTTGGAGGTGTACTACGACGTTTATCGATCGGCAGGCAAGGAAACCGCCGATAACGTCCTGTTTGAGCTGTCAAAACGCCCTATAACAGTAGTTCCCGAAATAAGCGACTCTGTTTTCGCTGAGGCCGGCCGATTGAAAGCGACGTATAAAATATCGCTCGCGGATTCGATAGCCCTGGCGGAAGCCTCGGTTTCCGGCGGTTCGCTTGTGACCGCTGATCATCACGAGTTCGATTCCATAGAAAAACACGAGAGCATACGTTTTCACTGGATTCGCTAGCATATTCTGTAAACCGTGATTCGAACCGAAGGCGTGAGGCTTTCACCGTATAAGACACTGGGTAAAAAAATTCATTAAAAATTTATAAACGTTGAATAAGCCTTTTGTCGTGCTGTTTTTGTGGAGGCGGGTGCCGCCTCCAGAATTAAGTCTAAGGCAAGTGATCAAATCGCTGAATCCAGTAAAATAAAGGATTCAGCGATTTTTATTTTTCCTCCGAAGCGATATAAAGCTGTATACGCGAATATCGACACCGTTGGAGAGTATCCCCCGCTGCCAGCCTCAAAGACCGCGCGGGCCACGCGCGACGAGGCGCGGAAACTCATTGTCGTGGGTATAAGGCCCGAATCACCGAAACAAGCGAATAGCAATACCCAAGAGCAACCACAGAACACCTTCGCGAACGTCACCCAAGAGTGGCTTGACCAGCGCGGGAAGGAACAACGAAGCGAAAAAACCCTTTCCGGCGTCGAATCACGCTCGCGCCGTCTTGTACTGCCATTCATCGGCAATTTGGAGACGGATCAGATACAAGCCTGTAAATGAGAATAAGGCAATCTAAAAGTCTGTTTTTAGAGGCTCCCCGCGGATAAACTGGCCCTGGTTTTTCGAGATATCGCATCGCGTCACATGACGCGCAGCCGTGAATAACGCTCCATCAGGCGCGAAATCGTCATGTTTTGTCTCTCGTCGCCGCTCATATCGAGGACGATTTTCCCATCCTCCAGCATGATCGTGCGCGTGCCGAAATCCAGAGCTTGCCGGATATTGTGCGTGATCATCATAGTGGCGAGTTTTTGCTCTCTCACTATGCCATCCGTGATGCGCATGATATTTTGGGCGGCGGCGGGATCAAGCGCCGCCGTGTGTTCGTCCAGCAAAAGCAGGCGAGGGCGCGCGATCGTGGACATCAGCATTGCGAGCGCCTGTCTTTGCCCGCCGGAGAGCAGCCCCACCTTGTCCTTCACGCGATCCTCCAGGCCCATCTCAAAGCGCGCCAGATGTTCCCTGAAAAAAGAATTGTCCTCTTTGGAGACGCCTTTCCTCAGCGGCCACTTTTTCCTGCGGCTGTACGCCAGCGCCAGATTTTCCTCGATGGTCATGCTGGGCGCGGTGCCCCTGGTGGGGTTTTGAAAGATATAACCGATCATGAACGCCCTCCTGTGCGGCGGGAGCCAGGTTATGTCCTCTCCACCCAGGGTTATGGAGCCTCCGTCCAGAAGGAAACCGCCGGTTATCGCGTTGAACAGCGTCGATTTTCCCGCTCCGTTCGAACCTATGACGGTCAGAAATTCGCCGGGATTCAGCGTCAGGCTCAAATCGTTCAGCGCGGCCCTCTCGTTCGGCGTATCCCGAAAAAAAGTTTTTTGCGCGCGTTTAACCTCGAGCATGGCGTTTCGCCTCCCTGCGCGCCGAACTCAACTGGAGCCGGCCTCTCAACGCCGGCAGCGAGAGCGCCGCGATGACTATCAGCGCCGAAACCAGCTTGAGGGCATAGGCGGGAAAGAAGTTGCTTTTCAGCGCGAGGGCGATGATCAAACGGTAGATGACCGAGCCGCATATCGCCGACAGGAAACCCGCCGTCACCGAACGCCGCCCCCAAAATACCTCGCCTATTATCACCGAAGCCAGCCCTACCACCATCATGCCAACGCCGGAACTGATATCGGCGAAGCCCTGGTACTGCGCGGCCACGGCCCCCGAAAAACCCACGCAGGCGTTGGAGACGGACGTGGCGATTATCCGCATGGCGTCCACGTCGATGGATGAAGCCCGCACCATATCGTCGTTGTCACCGGTCGCGCGGATGCAAAGCCCGAGGTGGGTCTGAAAGAACCACGCGAGAAACGCGAAGCAGACGATGCAGAATAAAGACGCCGCGACAAAGCGCGTGACGTCTTTGGAAACGTTCGGAAAAGCCGCGGCGGCCATCGAAAAGAGATGCTTCGACCCCAGAAGGGAGAGGTTGGAGCGGTCTCCGAGGATGAAGAGGTTGACCGTGTACAGCGCGCTCATCGTCAGAATGCCCGACAGGATGGGATGTATGTCCATCTTGGTTTGCAGAAAACCCGTCACGGTTCCGGCGAGAGCGCCGAACAGTATGCCGCAGACGATTCCCCAGCCGGGCATCCCGATCGCGGTCAATGCCGCGGAAACGGCCAGACCCAGCGTGAAGCTGCCGTCGGTGGTCAAGTCCGGCGTGTTGAGGATGCGGAAGGTCACGTAAATACCCATCGCCATCAGGCTGTAGATCAATCCCAGATGCAGCGAACCGGCAAAGAGAATCATGACGCAGCGCGCTTTCTCATTTCACCAGAACGGAACTGCCCAGTATATCCGCCGGAATTTCCACTCCGATGACCTCGGCGGTCGGCTGGTTGAAAAGCGTCACGAAATCGGAGATGACAATGGCCGGAATATCCTTCAGGGCCGTGCCTTTCAGGTATCGGTCCGCCATATCGGCGACGCGGGCGCCTATCACGTGGTCGTCGATGCTGATGGTGGCAAAAGCGCCCGTGTTGACCATGACCGCCGAACTGCCGTATGTGGGGATTTTAGCGGCGTTCGCTATTTCGACCACCTGCGTGAGGGCGCTTTGCACCATGCTGTCGTTGGGGATGAAAATCGCGTCCACGTTTTCCGCGAGCGATTGTGTCGCCTGCTGAACCTCGGAGGAAGCGGTCACGACGGCCTCTTTGTAGGAATAACCATCCGTTCCGTCCATGTAGGCTTTAGCGGCGTTGATGGTGGTTACCGAGTTTACCTCGCCGGAGTTGTAGATAAGCCCGAAAGTTCTGGCACTGGGAGTGACGCGGGCCGCGAGTTTGAACATCTCGTCCACGGGAATCGCGTTCGAGGCACCGGTCGCGTTCTTGTCGGGCTTCTCCATCTCGGTGATTACGCCCGCCCCGATGGGGTTGGAGACGGCGATGAAAAATACCGGGGCCTCGGGTTCGAGGTTGACCATCGCCTGAGTCGGCGGCGTCGCGATCGTGACGATGAGGTCGAGATCGGATCCGGCCATGTTCTGGCATATGGAATTGAGGTTGCTCATGTCGCCCTGCGCGTTTTTGTAATCGAAGGTCATCTTGTCCTCAGAGTAACCCAGCTCTCTCATTCTCTCGATAAACCCCTCCCGCATGTCCGCGAAAGCCCCGTTGTCGATCAATTGCACGATTCCCACCCTGACCGCGGCGGCCTCGGCCGCGCCGGCGGACGCGAAAAACGCGCCCACGAGAAACGCAAATACAGCCAAAATCCTGACGCTCTGTGACACAGTTCTGTTCTCTGACATAAAAATCCTCTCCTTACGCTGTGGTTTTTAGAACCGCAGGCCCTGTTCGGCCTGAAATTCCCCGCTTGGCCCGGCGCGCGCCGGGCAGGCAAACAAAAACGCCCGTCCCTGTGAATACGCGTTTGCCGTATATCACAAGGACAGGCGTAAATAACACCTGCGGTGCCACCTTGCTTGACGATCTAAGACCGCCCTCTCAGCGGGACGCCAACACGTCCCCCGCCATATAACGCCGGCGTTGCGTCACGAAATACTCGGGAATCTCAATCCCTTTCCTCCGCGCCCTCCGCAGTCCATTTGCCGTTCCGCTTTCTACCGGGCTCTCACCTTACCCCGGCTCTCTGTCGTGAGGTTCGCTCATCGGGAAACATCTCCCGAAAATTCACGTCCCTCTGTTTTGCCGAAGCGCGCTAACGGTTTGATCTCTGCATCGACGGTTTCAATAGCTCAGTATAAAACCACATCGCCGGAAATTTGTCAATAAAAAATTTTGGGCGTGTCGTTCGTCTGTGATAATGTCCTCTATTTCCGGCTTGTCCGCGTTTGCCTCGCGGTGTATTTATGTTTAAGGTCCCGACGGGGCAAAACAGCCGCCGAAGTCACTCCGGCGGCTGTTTACTATTTTTGCCTTGCCTCGCTTTGTTCGCGTGAAACGGCGGGCGCGTTAAATGCCGATTTCTCCGAGTTCGCCCCAGGTCAGCGTGAACCTCTGGAGGCTGAGATATGACGGGAGATATTCGCCGCGGGGCAGCAGCACGTCAATGCCGCTGGGCTTTATGACCGAGTACGCGAGCCAGGTTTCGTCGACGTCGCCGAGCGTATCTTTAGTGTCCGGATGACGCTCCGCGATCTTTCCTTTAAGCAGATTCAGGATCCTTCCGGCGTCATTGTTCAGTATCTCGCCGACCGTCAGCAGTTTTTTGCCCTCTATGTCGATGTTGAAAGTTTTTACGATGTCCGAGGGGTGCGCCAGAAATGGGCCGGAAAGATAGCCGATTTCCTCGATGCCCACATAATTTTCCTTCACCATGAACGCATTGTAGACGACGTCCAAATCGGCTTCCGACGGCTCGTTCGGTTTGCCCGCGGCGGCGGCGTCTTCTTTTACGCTGTTGTAAAGTTCGCTCGCCCATTTATAAATCGCCTCGTCGGCCGCGAATATCCCGGTCCTAGGGTAACGCAGGACGACGCTGAACTTTCCCGCCGAGTCCAGAATCGCGTTAGGCTCTCCGTATTCGTGCACGGCGGCGGGCGAATCGATTTCCATCTGGGTTTCTCCCACCGAGCCAAAAGCTCCCGCCGCGATACCCAGGCCAATTAACGAGGCGCATGCAAGACTCGCTAAAAATTTCGTATGTTTCATATTTCCCAACCCATCCTTTCCGACGCGGAAACTTTTTGGAGCAATATCCGTCATTGCCTGCCCATGTTCCGCAATCGCTTGCCGTATTATAGCAAGACCCTTAAACTTTGTAAATAACAGAAATACTTAGAAAATTCAGAAATAATGTCGCTGTAATTGGTAGTACTGTTAAAATAATATTAAACTATGATAAAATAAGTTAAAAACATGCGCATATTGTCCGATGTACAGATAATCGTCTATAGAGCCTTTGACAATCGGCATTTACGCGGTACAGGCCAGCGCGGCTGCTCGGGCGTCGCCGAGTTCGCAGCAGGAAATCTGGACAACCATCCCCACGACATTTTATAATTGCGCCGTAGTAAATTGACGCTTCGGCAAACTGGAATCCGGCGCGAATCCGGAACAGCCTCGCTACTGTGAGCGGAACGAAACCGCATGACGCCACCGGCTCCGATACGGGAGCGCGGGAAGGCGCGGGAGTAGGGTTATGTCACGCCGCGAGTCAGGAGACAGGCCGAAGCGAGTTGTCGGGCGAGGGCCGAATATCGATGCCGCGCGGCGTATGCCGTTGTTTTGAAAAACTCGCCTAGTGGTGAGGTTTTTGTTTTTTGACAGGGAGGGAAATGATTTTGATACGTACCATTCGCAAAAGAGACGGCAGGCAGGTCGGCTACGACAGAGACAAAATCGCGTCGGCGATTTCGAAGGCGCTCTCGGCCACAGGCGAGGACACGGGTTCGCCGCGGCGCGAAACCGCCGACAAGACAGCCGCGGCGGTCGAGCGGCATTTGGAGGCCACGGGCCTCATATCGCCTTCCGTCGAACAGATACAGGACGTGGTCGAAAATTCGCTCATAGAATTGGGATACGTCACCACGGCGCGCGCTTATATCCTCTACCGCGCGGAACGGACAAAGGCCCGCGAGATGAAGGCGTCCCTCATGAAAACCTATGAGGACATCGCCTTCCGAAACGCCACCGAATGCGACAATAAACGCGAGAACGCCAATATCGACGCGGACACTCCGATGGGAGCGATGCTCAAGTACGGCTCGGAGGGAGCTAAGAAATTTTACGAGATGTTCGTGATAGACCCGCGCTATAGCGAAGCCCACGAGAGGGGCGACATTCATATTCACGATCTCGACTTCTACGCGCTCACCACGACTTGCTGCCAGATAGACCTGCTGAAGCTGTTCGACGGGGGATTTTCCACCGGACACGGCGTGCTGAGGGAGCCGAACGACATCGCGTCGTACTCGGCGCTGGCGTGCATCGCCATACAGAGCAACCAGAACGACCAGCACGGAGGACAGAGCGTTGTGAACTTCGACTACGCCATGGCGCGCGGCGTGGCCAAGACTTACGCCAGACAGTTCCGCAAATTTATGGGGCTGGCCTCGGAACTCCGCTTCGGCGAGGACGCGAAAAAGGCCGTCGAAACAGTGTCTGACCCCGGAAACGTCAGCGCAGTGCCGCGCCTCGGCTGCGGCGAATATGCCGAGGAAGCGCGCGCGGCTTTGTCGGACGCCGGCTTCGCCGAAGGCGAGGCGGCGGCCGTGCTGGATTTCGCGCGCAGCCACGCGGAAGAGGCGACCGAAAGAGCCGCGTATCAGGCCATGGAGGCGTTCATTCACAATCTCAACACCATGCACTCCCGGGCCGGGGCGCAGACGCCGTTTTCGTCGATAAACTACGGCATGGACGCCACTCCCGAGGGCAGGTTGGCCACGCGCTCCGTGCTCCTGGCTACGGAGGCCGGACTTGGGGGCGGCGAGACGCCGATATTCCCCATACAAATTTTCCGGGTAAAACGCGGCGTCAATTTCGATCCGGGCGACCCGAATTACGACCTGTTCCAACTGGCTTGCAGAGTTTCGGCCAAACGCCTTTTCCCGAATTTTTCCTTTCAGGACGCGCCGTTCAACGCCAAGTATTACGTACCGGGACATCCCGAGACCGAGATCGCCTATATGGGATGCCGCACGCGCGTGATCGCCAACGCCCACGACCAGTCGCGGGAGATATCCAACGGCCGCGGCAACCTGAGCTTCACCACGGTCAACCTGCCCAGGATAGCCATAAAATCGCGCGGCAATATTCCGGCGTTTTTCTCGGATCTGGAGACGATGATCGATCTCGCTATCGGCCAGCTCATGGAGAGATTCAGAATACAGAGCACGCGGCGCGTGAGAAATTACCCGTTCCTCATGGGGCAGGGAGTGTGGATCGACAGCGAAAATCTGGCCTGGGACGACGAAGTGGGCCCTGTTCTGAGGCACGGGACGCTCTCGGTAGGTTTCATCGGCCTGGCCGAAACGCTGAAGTCGCTGACTGGCGCGCACCACGGCGAGAGCGAATCGTCGCAGGCCCTGGGGCTCGATATCGTGCGCTTCATGCGCGAACGGCTCGACAGGGAGACCGCGTCGACCGGAATGAACTTCACGCTGCTCGCCACCCCGGCCGAAGGGCTTTCCGGCCGCTTCGTGCGCATGGACGCACGCGAATTCGGGATCATCGAAGGAGTCACGGACAGAGAATACTACACGAACAGCTTTCATGTCCCGGTGTACTTCAAGATACCCGCAGCGCGGAAAATAACGACCGAAGCGCCGTACCACGAACTAACGAACGCGGGACACATCACCTACGTGGAACTCGACGGCGACACGTCGCGAAATCTAGAGGCGTTCGAGAAAATCATCCGTTACATGGCCGAAAACGGCGTCGGGTACGGCTCGATAAACCACCCAGTCGACCGCGACCCGGCCTGCGGCTACAACGGCATCATAAACGACCGCTGTCCGAAATGCGGGAGGGCCGAAAACGAGAACGGCGGCAAATTCGAACGAATCCGGAGGATCACGGGTTATCTGGTGGGCACGGTAGAACGTTTCAACGACGCCAAGCGCGCCGAGGAGCGCGACAGAGTGCGGCACTCCGTTTGAAAGAGACGCGCGAAACGCTGAGATTGGCCGGAATAACCGATGAATCGATAGTTGACGGCCCGGGGCTGAGGTATGTCGTATTCGTTCAGGGATGCCCCCATCGCTGCGCGGGCTGTCATAACCCTCAGACGCACGATCCCGCGGGCGGATACGAGATCGGCGGCGGGGAGCTGGTTTCGCGCTTTCAAAAAACCGTGCGCGATAATCCTCTCATTTGCGGGGTCACTCTTTCCGGGGGCGAGCCGTTCGCGCAAGCCCGAGCTCTTCTGCCGTTCGCGCGCCTCATCCCCGAATCCGGCCTCGATCTGTGGATATACACCGGATGGATGATAGAGGAAATATTATCGCGCCTCGACCCGTACGAAACCGCCCTGCTCGAATGCGCGGACGCCCTGGTCGACGGGCGTTTCGAGGCCGGCGGAAGGACGCTGGAAATACCCTTTGTCGGAAGCGTGAACCAGAGAATAATACGCCGCGGGGAAATAAAATTTTTGACGGACGCGGCAAGGCCTCGGGGATGACCGAAAAAATACGCATAAAAAAATACGTAAATTCTTTTTGACAATATTGTTGCGCCTTGATAACGTACTTTCGCGATATAAATAAAGCGGGGAAGGTGCGTTTCTATGATTCCTTTGACAAAGACGAGAATAGGAGAACCTATGCCGATCAAAAAAGTCGGCGGAGGAAAAGAACTGCGCAAATTCCTCGAAAACCTGGGGTTTGTTCCTGGAGACCCCGTCACGGTGCTGACGCACATCGGCGGCAGCGTAATAGTGAGCCTCAGAGAATCCAGGGTCGCTCTTAACAGCATGATGGCAAGCAAAATAATGGTATGAGGCGCGGGGGCTGAACGCCGCGCGCGCGTCAAATCAAAATCGAATCCTATTTTGCCAATTTGAGATATATCGTCACGACCAACCCCCCAGTTGGGGCGTTCGTGGCGATTATCTCGCCTCCGTGGTTTTCGATTATGCGTTTAGTTATCGCGAGCCCGAGCCCCACTCCGCCCTGAGTTCTTTCCCTGGCTTTGTCGGTGCGGTAATATGGCAGAAAAATCTTGCCGATTTCGCCGTCGGGGACGCCTTGGCCGTGATCCCTGATGATTACAGCGGCGCGTTCTCCCTCCCGGTGAACGTCTATTTCGATTCCGGTCTCCGGCGGAGCGTAACGAATGGCGTTGTGTATCACGTTGTTCAGCGCGCGGTTCAAGAGCGCCGCGTCCCCCAGCACCGACAATTTCCGTATGTTCGCGTTGATATTTTGTTTTTCTATTCCAGTCTCGAACTCGACATCCTCGATTATGGAATTTATTATTTCATCGAGTTCCACATGTTCGGGCCGGGTCAGAGACATGCCGTCCGCGCGGGTCAGCGTCAGCAGCTCCTCGACCATATCGTCGATGCGGTATATTTCCAATTCCATCCGATCTATGTACGTCGCGTCCTCGATTTTCGATTTCCTTCGCAGGATTTCGAGCGCCACTTCCATGCGCTGTAAGGGCGAGCGAATTTCATGGGAAATATCGCTCAACAGCCTTTTCTGGGAGGATATCAGGTTGTCCACGCACTCGGCCATCCAGTTGAAGCTGGCGCCCAGATCGGCTATCTCATCGCTGCGCCCCGTCACTCCGGGGCCGACTCTCACCGATAAATCGCCGTTCGCGAGTTTCAGTGTTATGCGTCTGAGTTCCGACAGAGGATTCATGAAATTTCTCACAAGCATGAAACTGAAAACGACGCAGAGAACGGCCACGAACAGAAACACCATCAAGTTTCTCTTCATCGGGCCGTCCTGGCGCTCCCCCAAGAAGGGGGAAAACGCCGCGATTATCGCGGAGCGCCCGGATCGCGATAACGACGAGATAACTATGGGTCGAGACGGATCCGGTGGTATGTCGGACGACGCGCATGAGGCGAGCCATTCGGAACCGGGAAGATAAAACTCCGATCCGTCGCGGCTGACGCTTATGTCGAGACCGCTGATTTTTTTCACTTCCCCGATCCATGAATCAATGCGTTCGTCCGGCACTGATTCCGATTGGTTCGCCAATTCCGACGCGCTCCACTCAAGATGCCGGCGCATCCCTTCCGGCATGGGATTGCTCCGAGTCCGCGCCATTCGGAACAGAGTGAACAGGATGATCGGGAGAAAGAGCACGAATAGCAGGGTCAAATATATTTTCAAAAACAGAGGGAAACGGGGCATTGCTTTCATAACGCGTTTGCCCGCGAAAGACCTTTTTCGGGGAAAACGTAAACGAACCCTTCGCCTCGCAGTGTTTTTATGCGTTCGCTTCCGCAGGGATAAGGCCCGAGCTTTCGCCTCAGCTTACTTATATGTACGCTCAAACTTCTGTCGAACGGCGCGTAAGCGCGTCCCAAAGCGTCTATGGACAACCGTTCCAGGGATATGTCTTGGCCGGCGCATAAGAGCATAGCCTCCAACAGCCTGAATTCGACGTTGGTAAGAGGAACTCCCTTCCCGCCGATCTTGACGGCGCGTGATTTCAAATCCATCTCGAGGTCGGCCAGGCATATGGCGTTGGGAGATTTGCCGGGCTCCGCGTCAGACAAGGCGACGTAACGGCGAAGCACAGCCTTCACTCTCGCCGACAGCTCGCGCATACTGAACGGCTTGCATATGTAATCGTCCGCCCCTATCTCCAGACCTATAACCCGGTCGATATGGTCGCCTTTGGCCGTGAGCATTATAACCGGCACGGACGAGACGCCCCTTATCTCTCTTAAAATTTCGAAGCCATCCCGCCCCGGCAACATTACATCGAGTATTATTATGTCGCGATGCGCGCCGGACAGCAGATCGAGTCCCTTGTCCCCGGAATGCGCGCAGGCAAAACAAAAATCCTCGGACGTGAAATAATCCTCCAGCAGCTTGCAGAGTTCGACGTCGTCGTCTATTACAAGGATATTTTTGATGTCCTTCGGCCTCCTTACCGAGTCGTCATGACCGGGCTTCATTATAATCAAACGCCGGCGTTATTCCATTGCGCGCCGTTTGGCGCTTTACATTTTTTTGCAATTCGAAGCGATATTTAACATTGCTTTGCCATCCGCCGATAATATTGCGCCGAAAATAATATATCGGAAAGGAGGATACGGATACATACGACGGATTTCGCAGGGGAATCCAATTTGCAGAGAAAGGAGAAACGAAATGAGCGTAAGTTCTGTTTCAAGTTACAGCAACACTCTATGGGAAGAGTACCTCGAACGGCTGCAAAAAAAACAACAGCGGCAAAAAGAGAGCGCGTCGCTTTCCAAAACGGACGGCGCCGCAGCAAGCGCGGTTTCCTCCGCCCCGGCGCCCGATGAAATATTGTCGGAACTTCAAGAACTTCAGGGCGATCCTGAACAGTTGAAGGCCAGGGCTTCGGAACTGGCGGCACATGTCGCGGAAGAAGCCAAAAACTCGGCGGGCAATCGCGCAAACGCGCTGAACGATCTGGCTTTGGACCTCGAAGAAGTGGCGGATTCCGGAGATTTGTCCATAATTCAGGAAAAGCTCGCGGGCAAATCGGGCGCAGCGGGACCGCAGGGGCCTCCCCCGGGCGGCATGAGCGGATCTTCCGGCATATCCTCTAAATTGCTGGAGGCGCTTATCGAAGACGAGGACGACGATGATGACGATGAAAGCTCCTCTGTCATCGACGGCATCAAAGCCTTCCTGAAAGAAATCCAGGAACTGGCGGAGGAAGAGAAAAGCAAAATTTCTGACGCTCAAGTTTTGCCTGAACTGACCCCGACTCAGATTCTGGCCGACCTCGAAACCTTGCTTGACGACCCCGAACGGTTGAAGGTCAGAGCTTCGGAGCTGGCCGGGCAGCTCAATGGCGATACCGATCTTCGCTCCGAGGCGTCGCAATCTCTCGCCGCGGACCTCGAAGAAATTTCCGTGAGCGGGGATTTATCCAAATTGCGCGAAAGGGCGTCGCGGACAAAACCCAGCGCGGCCGAGACCGGCGAGGAATACGCCTCGCTCGGGCTGGAGGCTCTCGTGTCCAAGTTTCAGACGATAAAGGAGATGAGAGCCTCGGGCGAGTCAGATGACACCGACGGCGCGGACGCGCAAGACCGGACGTCTGTCGATATCCTGATATCGAAGATAAAGTCCAGTCTGTCCGATCAGCTTAGCGCGATTTACACGCAGAGGCAGATACAGGCATCCACGGTAAGTCTGTCCGGATAATCGCGCGCCGAGATGGTATTTCCCATCTCCCAAATGGCGCCCGACACGGATGTTAGGCGCCATTTATCGCGTATTGTCACGGACGAACAACAGCGAAAGAAAAAACTGTTGCGGGCAAAATTTTTTGCGTTATAATGTTGCTACGCGCGATGGAACGCGGATACTATACCTGCCAATTGGCAATGTGGAGATTCAAGGAGGGATCTGCACATGAGCGTCTCAAACATCACAGGCAACGCACAAATGGACTCGCTTTTCGCGGCAGCGCGAAATAGGGTTGAGCGCGGCTTGAAAGAGACCAACGAGTCCGAACAACAGCGCGCGCGGGAGGCTTTTTACAAGGCTGTGAAATCCTGCGACAAGGCGGCCGAGCGAATGATGGACAAGCACCACGAAAGCGTGAAAAAATCCGCCGAAAAACTCGCCGAATACCTCAGGAAAAAGGCCGTCGCTGACCGTGCGCAGAAACGCGCGGACGATATGCGGACCATGAACGAGGATATTCTTGTCGAGCGGATAAACCACCGCAACATGCTCGAAGAACTTCGCATAAGAGAACTGAACCGGAAAGAAATCCTCGAAGAACGGGCTGGTTGATCGTGACGAAAAAAATAAAAGCTGTACTGTTCGACCTCGACGGAACTTTGCTCAATACTATAGACGACATCGCCGACAGCGCTAATTACACCCTGGAAAAATTCGGATATCCGACGCATCCGGTCGGCGCGTACAGGTATTTCGTCGGCCAGGGCGCAGATTACCTGCTCAGCGCGATAGTTCCCGACAGCGCGCGCGACCCCGAAAACATGAACTCTTTGAAAAAAGTATACGTCGAACGTTATAACGCTCATTCGCTCGATAAAACGCGTCCTTATGACGGGATCGTCGAAGCGGTCAAAGAACTGCGCGAAACCGGTTTGAAGCTCGCGGTGATATCGAACAAACCCGATGAGGCGACTAAAAGCACCGTTTTGAGCACATTCCCCGAGGGGCTGTTCGATTTTCTGGCCGGCGCCAAGCCCGGCGTGCCGCTGAAACCGGATCCGGCCATCGTCCGTATCGTCCTGGACGAGTTCGGAATATCGCCCGAGCAAGCGTTTTTCGTGGGCGACACAAGCGTCGACCTGGCGACCGCCAAAAACGCGCGCTGCCCCTCGATAGGCGTCACATGGGGTTTCAGGCCGGAGGAGGCGGCGGGGGCGGACTTTGTCGCCGACGCTCCGTCCGAATTGCCCGGACTCGTGGCTGGCCGCGAATGACCCAATACGGCGCGACGCCGCGCGACAGCGTCGCTCTTGACGATGAAAGGCGCGCGCTTGTAATAATCGACCAGACAAAACTTCCGCGCGCGGTCAGCGTGTTGTCGCTCACCGCGCAGGAGGAAATATACCGCGCCATCGCAACGCTCCAGGTTCGGGGCGCGCCCGCGATAGGCGTCGCCGCCGCCATAGGCGTTTATCTCGCCGCGCTCGGCATTGAAACCGACGACTGGGACAAATTTTACTCCCGTTTCGTTTCGGCCAAACAATATCTCGCCTCATCGCGTCCGACGGCGGTCAACCTCTTCTGGGCGCTTGACCGCATGGAGGGCGTCGTGATCCGCAATAAAAATCTGCCGGTTTCCGGGATAAAATATCTCTTGCGCGACGAGGCCGAGCGGATTCACGACGAGGATATCCGCGTGTGCCGCGCTATAGGGGAACACGGGCTCGGCCTTATCCGTGACGGATGGGGCATACTGACGCACTGCAACGCCGGACGCCTTGCCGCGGTGAGATACGGCACGGCCTTGGCCCCTCTCCATCTGGGGCGCGAACGCGGCCGCAATTTCAAAGTGTTCGCCGATGAGACAAGGCCGCTGCTCCAGGGAGCGCGCCTCACGGCTTTCGAACTCATGGAGGACGGCATCGACACCACCGTCATTTGCGACAATACGGTCTCGCGCGTGATGCAAAACGGCTGGATACAGGCCGTTCTGGTCGGGTGCGACAGGATGGCCGCCAACGGCGACGCCTGCAATAAAATCGGCACTTCCGGCGTGGCGATAATCGCGCGTCATTACGGCGTGCCTTTTTACGTCTGCGCGCCAACTTCCACGATCGACATGAACGTTCCCAACGGAAACGGAATCGTGATCGAGGAACGCGCCGCGAGCGAAGTCACTGAAATGTGGTACGGCGAACGCATGGCCCCCGAAGGGGCGAAAGTCTACAATCCGGCGTTCGACGTCACGCCCGCCGACTTGATAACCGCCGTGGTGACCGAGCACGGCGTGCTCAGGCCGCCTTACGGAGAATCCTTGACGGCGTTACGGCCAATCCAGGGACTCCAGCGCCCTGACCAGTATCGTTGAACCAACCGCGAACATGGTTACCAGGATGATTCCATCGATTATCGGCCATCCCGGGAAACCGTTCCTTCTGGCTATTTAGGCATACGAGTTCGGACCACGCAATCGGCGAAATCCTGAAATATGAAATTTTTTCATCCGCGTATCGAGGCGAAGCGCAGCCAACGCGCCGGGTTCGTATCCGCTCTAATCCGCGAGGCCGGAAAATGGCGGCAGGCGGCGCAAACGCTTTTTGCCTTTACGCGTTCTCTCCGTCCACTGGAAAGCCCCGCGCCAAGTGAAACGCCAATATTCGCCCGCCGGTTTCATAATCCCCTGTTCAGTCCAGTAATCGACGCTGGAAACTAAACCGTCCCAGGCGGCCGATTGAACGGCCGCCGAGTCCATGACAGGCCGCCACCCGGAAGCTCTCAGGCGATTCATGTGCGCGCGCAGAACCTCTTCCTCGTTTTGAAGATAATCGTCGAAGAGGGACTGTTTATGGGGCCCCAGCGTCTGATGCGCGTTGCGGTTTATCGTTTCCCAAATTTCCCCTCCCTCGAAACAACTCAGGTAAGACAGCGCGCAGTGAGCGCCGGAAAAAGGAAAAACGGAAGCCAGAACGCCGGTTTCTTCGGAATAATAATTGTCCCAAAAAGTATCCTCCTGACCGGTAAGCGCCAGCATTGGGGTCATACGCGTACTGCCGGCGTAAACGAAGCCGTTGCGGTTCAAGAACGCTTCCGCTTTGTCCAGTTGGCGGCGCGCGTTTTCGGGAACGGCCTCGCGCCCGACGGGGGAGCCGGAAGCGCGCCGGAGAGGAAACCGCGTTACGCGCCAGATGCAATACAGGTACACGGCGCCCCAGCAAACCGCGGCGCTCAGACACGCAATCAAAATTATTTTCAAGACCGTCGCCTCGTTCTTATGAATTTTTTTACCGTTTTAACTATATCCCTTCTCCGGCAAAATATATTCGGCGCAATCTGACCGGCGGTCACATATTATTTTACACTAACCCATCGGTTGGGGTTTGCGTCCACCCATACCGTTTATTTTGGGCGCGGCAATCGAGGATTCGGCCAAAAACCTCTCTTTACTCATAGCTCCGTTTCGAATGACAGTCCTGTAGAAGTTCCCAATCTTCTGCTCAAAGAATTTCGCCAATTTCGCGAACATTTTTCCGGCGGCATTCTCAGGGTTTCGGAGCACTGGAACGGAGTTGTCGTCGCCATCCACGTAGACCATCTCTCCAATGGAGGTTTGTACCGCTAGTTCTTTGGGTTTCCCGTCCGAATTCGGGGAACTGACGGCGTGCGGCTCTGAAACCTGAGGTAATTGGGAAACTCCCTGCCGTTCCGCGTTGAATTGTTCCATCCGAGTTTCGCGCGCGGCGGTCCCAAGCTCCTCTTTCATTTTTGCGAGAGATTTTAGCTGATCCCCGATTTTCCGCGAAATTTCCTTTGCGGACTCGGCGTCCATCACCATGGGGATGTTCTGACCGGACAAAACGGCGCTTAATTTGGGCGCGTTTGGATCATCTGTTACGATCATCGACCCTCCGTCAGGAAGCAGATGGTTGATGATTATCGCAGTGCCGGGGTCAATGTCCGAGGGGAGTTCGAAACCGCTGAAATCGCCGTCCGCCCCCTCAAAAAACTGTCTCCCCCACGGGGTTTGCACTTCGATTGCCGCGACCCTGCTTTCAGGCTGATAGACTTCGGCGGCGTCCCACGCCTCTCCGTTCGAGGCGCGCTCGCGGGCGCGTTCCAGCATCTCTATGACCGAATTCGCGGATTCTTCAAAACCGCTCAGATTCTTCGCGATATCGCTTTCGCTCTGTCCGGCCATCCGCAGACTCATCTTTTGCTTTTCCGCGTTCAACTCTTTGTTCAATTTGACCAGATCAATTTGGATGACGATTCGGTCCTCGTCGGAGAGGGAATTGTCCGTTGACAGATCGGCGAGTGACTTCATTCGCTCTAAAATATTGCCGATGCGTGAGATGGAGCGATCCATGAGCCGGAGGGATTTTTCATCGCTCAGATTGGTGACGGGGCTGTCCCAGGCGTTTACGGCCTGGCCGTCAATGACCAATCTCCCGCCAAACTTTGAAAGTTCCAGGACATCGTTTGTGACTGAGTTCCGAGATAAACCGCCCCCGGCTGCCGTCCGGCGCGCAAGCGGATTGGCGATGAATCGACCGAGCCCCGTATTGGCGACGCTAATTCTCATTTTTCTCACATCCTCCAGGCCAATTACGCCAATTGTAGCATGAGCCAATAGTCCGGCCGAGCCTCTCGCGGATGCCTGTAAAGCCGTTACGGGCATAGGGCGGCAGCGTTTATTTTCTTCAAAACATCGGAGTCACTGGTTTTGCGTATTTATATATGTATTTTTTACGCAGCGGATAACGTTAGTTATATCAATGGCTTGCGAGTAAACCCAAACCCGCCGGTTTGACACTTTGCGATGATGTTTAATTTGTCGCCCACAGAAAATACTCTCAGTTAATGTTTATAGACATCTCACAAACACCACGTTTCTTTATGAGCTAATTCTGAAATATCCTGATTCTGGATCATTGATGAAATCCAAGTGACTCCAAATAAAGTATATTCAGCCACGCAGCAGCCCGGTCAAATATCACAAAACCCCACCCGCTCCGCCGAAGGCGGGCGGGCTTCTTCTTGGTGGATATTATATGTCCGGCCGGTTACTTGACAAGCCTTGCTTGACGCGATAATTTTTATGTAAAGAGAGAAGTGTTACCCAAAATTTTCAGAATCAATAGGGGGCGATATGCATGAAAAACAAGCGAACGTCAGGCTTTGTCTCGCTTGCGTTGTTAATCGCAAGTTTGACGGTTTTGGGCACGCCGGACAAATCCCACGCTTCGGCGCTCGACGGCGAGCGTTCGTACTTCTCGGAGTACGGCGTTGAATACGGCGGATATATATACGCGGCTTTGAACAGACAACTCGTAAAAATACCTCCCTGCAAGGATAAAATTAACGAAAATGCGGAATTTGTGATGGATTGTCCCGGTGGCAAGGAGAATTATTATGGTGATGGAAATGACATCACTTTTATCAAAAACGGCGGAAACCTCTATATCAACTTCTCGGCATACATGTTTCACGGCGGTTTGTTTCGGGTGACGCCAGGTTCGTACGAACCGGAGTTCGTCGTTAAGACGGACACTGACGCCGGAGGGCTCAGTATGAGTGACTCCAACCGTTTCCCGGAGACGCTGAAATTTTTGAGTTTCAGCGAGGGGGGCGCCGGCACGACGTTTGGGGATCTGTACGGTTACTTTCCCTATAAAAACAAAGCGGTCAAATTGAAGTCTTACAGAACCCAGATGAAAATCGACGATTTCATTGGAATAACTAAAGACGACGCGGTTTTGGTTTCTCAATTCGTATACGGATCCCATGATGAAACGACGCGCCTGGAAGGAGTGAACAGGATTACAATAGATCCCGAAACAGGGGAAGTAAAAACAGAGCGATTGCTGGACGTGAAAGATATGCCGAAAACGTATTTAATAACGCCGAGCCCCGATATGGAAAAACTGTATCTGTTTGGCGCGGGACTCTCGGTTTACGACGTAAAAAGCGGTTCGCTCAATAAGATCGTCGAATTTAAAGAGATTATAAAAAATTGGCCCGATGACGCATATCCATATTTAACCGACGCATCAAGTCAATCTTTGGATGAATATTACGGGTACGAAGAAGGGGAGGATATTTTTATCTTTGTTATTGACGAAGACCG
>JAISDQ010000118.1 GCA_031264605.1 Synergistaceae bacterium
AGCCCGCTCCGGCAGCACCCAACACTATTAACAGACACACAGACAGCAACGCTACGATCCTGTTACGATTCTTCACTTCTTCCTTCCTCCTTTGAGTATGTTGTATTTGCCCATAAAGAGCCTTGAACAATATCAGGACCGTCCGGCGGTCCTTTTGTCTTTCAGCTTTGCCGCGAACCACCCCTTGATCCAGTCGATCAAACTCGACAGACCGCCGGGATAATAGATCATCACAAAAATCAGCATGATGCCGTAAATGATATACTTGAGTTCCAGCATGGAGTTGAGCGATTCGAAAACGGGCAGGATAATAAACGCCGCCATCAGCGGACCCCAAATGCTGCCGCGGCCGCCGATATAGGCGATGACCAGTATTTGCACGGTGTTTCTCGTCGCCATGACGCTTGGGGTAAGGATGCCGACAAAATGGGCGTAGAATGCGCCGCACAGTCCGGCGATGAAACAAGAGATCAAAAAGTTGATGGTGCGGTATTTCACAGGATTGACACCGGAGTATTTCGCCGCTTCCATATCCTGGCCCAAAGCGCGGAAGGCCAGGCCAAAGTGCGATTTTACCACTATTCTCAACGTGATGAAGGTCGCGAGGCAGATGACGAATATAACGTAGTAGTATGGCGTTGACCATGGAGTATCGAACAAGGGCTCCACGCTGAGGCCCAGCACGCCGCGGGTAATACCCGGAAGGGCGGTCACGACAGACATCAGGATGATGCCGACGAACCACGCCAGCAAAGCTGTAAAGAGCCCGTCCATTTTCAGCGTCAATAGAGCGATGCCCAACCCCAGCAGCGTGGCGGACAGCGCACCCGCAAACAGTCCCAGCCACGGGCTGAGCCCGAAATTCGCGTACAGCAAGGCCGACACGTAGCCGCTCAACCCCATTAGCGCCGCGTATCCCCAGTTCGCGACATCGATGAATCCGGCGGACAGGTCGAAGCCCATAGCTAGAGCCCCGTACATCAGACAGCTCACGCCGAGACGGATGATGTATTCATCTCCGGCATAAAAAGGCAGCAGGCCAATGGCGATGAAAGCGGCCAGGCTGACCAGCGATAACCCCGCTTTCCCCAGGGCGCCGTTCAAACGCGGCAGTGCCGAATTGATAAACGTGTTTTTGGTCTTCATTTTGTCTCGTCCCTTATACTTTGATCTTTTTGCCGAACAGGCCCGCGGGCTTGAACAGCAAAATCAGCACGATTACCGAAAGCGACACAGCGTTTTGCCATGCCGCGCCCAGATAATAAGTAGCGGTGACTTCGATCAACCCGACGATAAAGCCCCCAACTATCGTGGCCTCCATATTCCCCAAACCAACCAGGATCACGACAAACCATGCCGTGTACAAAGGCTGCAATCCCATCGTGGGATACGCGGGCGTAAAGGATAACAGCGCGCCGCCTGCCAAAGCGCAGAGCATCGAACTAAGGGAAAATGTCAGCGTGTGAATACGGTCGATCTGTACACCCATCAGCATCGCGCCCGTTTCGTGCTCGGAAACGGCGAGGATGGCGTTGCCGATGCGCGTCTTTCTCAGAAACAGCCAGAATATAAGAAGGGCCGCCATCGCGATAAAAAAAGCGGCCAGCCTGTCCGTTGAAACCGTGAAACCGGCTAATTTACGCGTACCGCCCCACATTTTGTCCACGCCGAAATAGTTGGCGGTGAAGAGATACTGAGCGAGGTTCTGGATAATGAAGCTGATGCCTGCGGCGACGAGAAACGTGTTCGTCACCCAGTCGCCCTTCGACCGTTTCCGTAATTGGCAGAAGGTCAGCTTCTCGATGACCGCTCCAAGAACCAGGCCTGTAAAAGCGGCGAACAGCACCGCGAGCGTTGCCGGCATACCAAAGGATTTGATGCCGAAATAACACGCGTAAGCGCCTATGAGATAGAATTCTCCGTGCGCGAAGTTCGGGATTTTCATCACGCCCCAGACCAGCGATAGGCCCAGGGCAATCAGAACATACATCCCCCCGCGCAGAACCGCCCCAACAAAGACATCCGCCAACAGGGCCACCTCCATATCGTTTAAAGCGCATTCCGGTAATAGACATGCTGTTCACCGAAAGACTGTTATCGTTTTTCAGGCCGATTTTTACGCCCGCTCTAAAGACAGATGTTTATCGCGCCTCACAGATGGGCGATCTCGTCCTCGCGGCCCACTTTTATCACATCGCGAAGATAGGAGATGCTGCGTTTGCAGGCGTCCATTTGTTTTTCCCTCGCCTCTTCGAGCGTATCGTCCTCCATGTCCCACTCTATCTCGAAGGTGATCTTGTCGGTGAGGCACACACGCCGGAAAAGCCCGACGATCTTGGGAATGTCCATGTCTCCGTCGCCCACGGCAACCCCGTGGAAACGGGCCCCGTATTGATCTCTCGTCAGCTTGTGGTCGCACAGATGGTTGCAAATCGCGTGGGGCGCGAGCTTATTTACGGCCTCCTCCGGGCCTTCGAGGACGCCGAATGAATTTACCGTATCCACACAGACCTTGACGAGCGGATGATTGACGCTGCCGATCAGCCACAGCACCTCGTCAGCGTATGTCTCGGTGTGGTTCTCGATCGCGATCGGAATGTCAAATCGCTCGGCCGCCGGGATCGCGGCCTTGATTTGGTCGTGGATATCGGCGAGCTGGCGCATCACGGACGGGTTGCAGCAACTTCCGTAAAGAGGGCGGGGCCTGCGAATGTCGAGGTTGAACTTGGCGATCTCGGCCCCAAGTTTGTGCGCCGCGAGCACACCGCTTTCAAAGGTCTCGTTAAGGCGCGCGTCGAACTCCTCGTTCAGCGAACAGTTGTACTCCAGGTACAATCCCCGTTCCTTCGCGGCGGCGGATACCTGAGCCAGCCGGGCGTCGTCCTTCGTCTCAAGGTCGCAGCCGGTGATGTGCAGCCCGTCCAGCCGGTTCTCCCTGGCCCAGTCCATGAGCTCAATGAGATTCATCGCCTTCGGATAAGGCTCGCTGACGCACCAATTTTGCCCGAAACCCCATAGGTGAAGCGCGTAGCTGTGGATACCCAACCTCCACTTCTTCAAATCAGATCACCGCTTTCGTCAATATGTGTTTTGTGTTTTTTGTGTATTTTTAAGATTTTTGGCGTTTGCTTGAGTCAACATTTTAGGGGGCGCTTTTATTAAATCAAGACTCATTCCCGTTTTTACACAGATGCGCAAAAGTTTTTCTCAATCATCAAATTACGCGCTCCCGCACAAGCGAGTACCGCAACAACCTACGCCTGAGACGCTATTCCCGCCTCGGGACAACCAGCCGTCGGCGGAGGATTTCGTTTATATAAAAAAACTTTTCACAATTGGATAAAAAGGGGGTATCGGCTTGTAATTTGCAAGTGCGTAAATATAATCACCTCCGTAAGCCGCCGCTTGATAATTCCTGCGCACTGACATACTGACGCACTGACACACTAAAAATCATGGGATGGGGGTTAAAAACAATGATCAAGGACAACGCGCCGAGAAGCAGTTTCGCCCAGTCAACGCCTAATTTAAGGGTGTTGACGGATCCTCAGATCGAGGAAATTCATTACGCCGGGATGGAAATCCTCACGGATATAGGGATGAAGCTCGAGTGCGAATCAGCGAGGGAGATGCTGCACGGACACGGGGCATACGTGGAAGGCTCCGTAGTAAGGGTACCAGTCAAGCTTGTGGAACAGGCGCTGAGGAGCGTACCTGGCAGTTTCACCCTGCACACGCGGGAGGGTGAGCCGTTCCTCGGCGTGCAGGGGTACAACGCCTACTACGGATGCAATCCCGACAACCCGCTGTACATCGACCCCTACACAGGCGAGACGCGCAAACCGACCAGCCTGGACGCGGCCAACATGGGCAAACTGATCGACTATCTGCCGAACATCGATTTCATAAACACGTGCAACTTCGCCTTCGACGTCCATGTGGACATCAGGGACCGGGTGAATATCCGTCAGTACATGTTCAACATGCAAAAACCCATCTGTTTCAGCTGCAAGGACAACGATTCGCTGAAGGACATAATCGAAATGGGCGCCATCGCGGCGGGGAGCCACGAAAAACTGCGCGCTTACCCGTATCTGTTTCACATAGAGGAGCCCATCAGCCCGCTGACGCACGACGACACGGCGATCCGGAACGTGATGACCTGCGCGGAGCACGAGGTTCCGTTGGTTTATTTCCCGATGACTATGGCTGGGACGACGGCCCCGGTCACGCTGGCCGGATTGCTGGCGCAGTCGCACGCGGAGATAATATTCGGCTTGGTCGTACACCAACTGGCGAATCCGGGCGCGCCGTTCGTATATGGGGCGATACCGTCCATAATGGATCTGAAGACCATGAAGTTCTGCTACGGAGCGCCGGAAATGTGGCTCTGCGCCTCCGCGATTTCCGACATAGGCCACTATTTCAAGATTCCGATCTGGGGCACGGCGGGGCCGACTGATTCGAAATCCATAGACCCCCAGGCAGTAGCGGAGCTTTCGTACGGTTTTCTGATGGCCGGGCTTTCCGGGGCTAACCTCATACACGACATAGGGCTCATGGATTCAGCCGATCTATACTGCCCCGAGATATATGTGCTGAGCGACGAACTGGTCTCGATGGCGAAGGTCATCACCAGGGGCATCGACGTGACGGAGGAAAATCTGGCCCTGCCCGCGATCAGGGAGTCGCTGGAGACGAGCAGCTTTATCAGCCAGGACCACACGCTGGATCACTTCAAGGAAATATGGCGCCCTGAGTTTTTCGACCGCTCCGTCTCGAAGAAGACCGAAGAACCCGTCACGGACAAGCTGAACCGCAAAGTCCGGGACATCTTTGAGAACTACGTCCCGCTCGAATTTGACCCGGATAAGAAACGCGCTATCCTCGAACTGGAGAAAAAGTGGATGATGTGACGAACACGGCGGCCAGCCCGCATAAGATGCCAATTTGAAATCATTGGTAAGCTTGATATCACAGGTCACAAGTTAGAACCGGGAGGAGAAGCGGCATGAACGTCCGGCACGTGATTGCGATCGATTCTCACGCGGGCGGCGAGCCGGCCAGGATAATAGTCGGCCCGCTGCTGTGGAGAAAATGCGAAAACATGGTCCAAAAGAAGGAGTATTTCGAGGAAACATACGCCGCCCTGCGCAGATCTCTCATCTTTGAGCCGAGGGGGCACGACAACATGTTCGGCGCGGTAATTTGCGAGGCGTGCGACGAGTCCGCCGATTTAGGCATCTTCTTTCTGGAATCCAACGAATGCCTGAATATGTGCGGGCACGGCACGATAGCCACAGTCACGGCTTTGATAGAATTGGGCGTCATAGACGCCGGGGGGACGACGGAAAAAACGGTGCGCCTGGACACCCCGGCGGGGCTGGTCGAGGCGCGAGCCGTCATCAAGGATGGACGCGCCGCGTCGGTCAGCTTTAAGAATGTCCATTCCTTCGTTTTTCACAGGGGCTGCAGGGCCGAATTGCCGGGTTTCGGCGAATTTTGTTTTGACGTATCGTTCGGAGGCAATGTATTCGCGCAACTGCCAATCGGACAATTCGGCCTCGGCGTCGATCTGAAAAACAGCAAGCAACTCGCCAGGATGGGCACGGAAATCAGAAATATAGTGAACAAAGCGGTGTCAGTCAAGCACCCCGCCAAGCCGATAAGCTATATCGACCACGTGACCTTCTACGATTACGACGAGGAAACGCGCCATTTGAAGCACTGCGTCGTAATGGGACGCGAACAGATCGACCGCTCCCCGTGCGGCACCGGGACAAGCGCGTTTATCGCGCTGCTCTCCGCAAAGGGCCTGCTCGAAGCGGGCGGCGCGATAACATCCGAGAGCATCATCGGGACGCGCTTTCAGGGCAGGCTGCTCGAAAAGACCCGGTACTTCGGCTATGAGGCCGTGATCCCTGAAGTGAGCGGCACAGGCTATGTAACGGGCATCCAACAATTCCTCATTGACAGCGGGGATCCCTTCAGGGAAGGATTCAGCCTGAACGGGGCATAAATTCAATCAAGTAATTCCATCCCAGAACATCAACGCTATGTGTCGCGGGCGGCATCCCCTGCCGCCTAAAATTCCAATCTCACGGACATTTTTTATGAGGC
>JAISDQ010000130.1 GCA_031264605.1 Synergistaceae bacterium
TGACGAACTCGGCGAACCCGCCGTCAATCTGTATGCCCAGAGCTTTCATGTGCTTGCAGTGATGGCTGTTTCCCGACACGCAGCGGCCGCAGACGCCGCAGCCTATGTTAGGCGCCACGCTGACCCGGTCTCCCTCTTTGATGTATGGGACGCCGGGGGCTATTTTTTCCACGACGCCGGCGAATTCGTGGCAGAGGGTGAGCGGATGGGAGGCGTCGACGCCGTCCGCTCCGTTTTTGAACATACGGAGGTCGGTGCCGCACACGGTTCCCGCCTTGACCCTCACTAGCATTTCGCCCGCGTTTATTTCGGGAACGGCCGTTTCGACCACCCTCAAATCCTCTTTACCGAAAAGACGCGCCGCCAACATTTTGATTCGCTCTCCCCTCATACTGCCGTATCGCAATTCACTATGCGTTTTTCCATTATCGAACTGTTTCCCGCGTTGACCACCCGGACGGCCATGAGGCCGTCCCTGCCGGTTACGTAAGGCGGGGTATCGTTCGCTATGCTCTCCGCGAACGCCGCGTCCTCCGCGAGATAAGCGGGTTCAAACAACTGCCGCCAGCTAGGCACCGTCGAATATGTCCCGGCGTGCGAGTCGGCGGTGCAGGTGACCACCGACTTGTCCTGAAGCCTTCCCACAAAGACGCAGCCCTTCGTGCCTAAAATTTCGGTCCTCGCGTCGTAAGCGTAACCCACGCCCTGAGCGCCGTCTATGATGCCCTGGCATCCGTTCGCGAACGCGGCGGACACTACGACGTTGTCGTAAAAATCGGGAAATTCGGCCCGCGCGTCCGGCGAGCGATAATTGCCGCCTATGGCGTAAACGGAACTGAACTCGCTTTCCGTGAACCACCTGAGCGTATCGATATCGTGGCTGTTCACCTCGGCAAGCGGGCCGTTCGATTTCCTGATGTCGTACATCCACGGCTGAGGCACGCTCGGGCCTCTCGTGTTCGAACGCACCATCACCACGTCGCCCACGGCTCCGCTTGTCACGATCTCTTTTGCCTGCCTGAAACCCGCGTCGAATCTCCGCATGAATCCTATCTGAAGTTTTACGCCGTTGCGTTCGGCGGCGCTCATCATGTCATAACACTCGGCCTCGTTCATGGCCATGGGTTTTTCGCAGAAAACATGGCGTTTCGCGTCAGCCGCGTTCACCACGATGTCCCTGTGGAAAACGGTAGGAGCGACGACTACCACCGCGTTTATCTCCGGATTTTCCAGGGACTCCCTGTAGTCCAGGTAATAAGTGTCTATGTTCAGGGCCTCGCACGCCGATTTGCACGCGGACTCCACAGGATCGGTGACCGCAACCAGACGCGCCCCCGGAACGTTGCTGCGGAAATTACGCGCGTGAATCAGCCCGGCGCGTCCCGCGCCGATGACGCAAATGCCTATGACGTTTTTCATTTTGTCCTATACGGTCAGTATCACTTTCTGAACGTTGTCCCTGTTAGCGTCGATATGCGCGTACGCGTCGGCGGATTTTTCGAACGGGAACTCGTTCGTTATCAGAGTTTTGAGATCGACTTTTTTATCTCCGAGCATGCGGATGGCGTCGACGTAGTCCTCGTGCAGATACATGAGCGTGCCGACGAGCGAATACTCGCGATCCTGCACGTTCGCCATGTTGACGTTGACCTTGTTGCCGTAGACGCCGACGATGACGATGACAACTCCCTTGCGCGCCAGATCGAGAGCCTGATTTATCCCGGCCTCGGACGCCGTGCATTCGAAAATTACGTCCGCTCCGTCGGGGCCGAATTTTTCGGTCATGTACTCTCCCAGATTGGTTTTGGCGACATTGACGGCGTTTTCCAGCCCGCATTTTTTAGCCAGTCCCAGTTTGAACTCGGATACGTCGGTTATTATCACGTCTTTGGCACCCATGGCGCGCGCGCTTTGAGCGGTGACGTTGCCGATGGTTCCGGCCCCAATGACCAGGACGCGTTTGCCTTCCACTCCCTGCGGCGCGCCGCGCTTTACGGCGTGAACGCCGACGGAAAGGGGTTCTATCAGAGTTCCGGTTTTGAAGTCGGCGTCGTCGGGGATTTTGTAGAACAGATCGGCGTCCGCCGCGTAAAATTCCGACGACGCTCCAGCTTCCTGACAGCCGAGCACCTTGAGGTGGCCGCAGATGTTATAATGCCCCGACGCGCACTGGTAACAGGTCCCGCAAACCCGCTGAGGGCGGAGGACTACGCGGTCGCCGACCGCGAGGCCCGACGCGCCCGCTCCAAGTTCGACTATTTCACCGGCGGCCTCGTGTCCCATGACTATGGGGCAGGATATGAACGGATGTTTGCCGTAGTAGGCGTGTATGTCGGAGCCGCATATTCCCACGGCGCGCACGCGAATGAGCGCCTGCTTTTCGCCGCAGACCGGCTTGGGCGAGTCGAGTATCTCGAATTTTTTGGGTTCTCTCAATATTACTTGTTTCATGGCGATATTTCCTCCCTAGGAAAAGTTACAGACAGACGTAACCGCCGTCGACTATGAGGTCGGAGCCGGTAGTGTATGTGGACGCGTCGCACGCGAGATATATCACCGCGGCCGCGAGTTCCTCCGGGTCTCCCATTCGGTGCTGCGGTATGAGCGGCATCCACGCGTCGCGAAGTTCCTTGGGGGTTTCGGTCGACATGGGCGTCGCTATGTAGCCGGGGCTGAGGCTGTTCACCCTTATGCCCTTGTCTACCCACTCCATGGCGAGCGATCTGGTCATGTGGATCACTCCGGCCTTCGACGCGTTGTATGAGGCCTGCCATTGAGGTATGTTCACTATGGAGCCGGACATAGAGGCCATGTTGATGATGCTGCCCTTGACGCCCTTCTCTATCATCACCCTGGCGGCCGCCCTGGCGACTATGAATTCGCCCGTCAGGTTGATGTCCAGGACTTCGCGGAATTCCTCGACCGTCGACTCGAACGCGTCTTTGTGAATGCAGATTCCGGCGTTGTTGAAAACTATGTCGATCTTGCCCGAACGCTTCACGATCTCGGCCACTCCCGCCTCGACCGCGCGTTCGTCGCGAACGTCGGCTTTAATCCAGTAGGCGATACGGCCCTCTTTCGTTATTTCTTCGACAGCCCCTTTGGGGTCGCTTCTCTGCATGATGGCGATATCGGCACCCGCTTTCGCGAGACCTCTCGCCACAAACTGCCCTATGCCCCTTCCTCCCCCGGTCACAAGCGCCACTTTCCCCTTCAGCCCAAAAAGTTCCTCAAGATACATTTTACGCGCCTCCTTTTGCTGAGATATTCGCTGATAACGCCCGTTTCAATGATTTTCCTCATGTTCGGTTCCTGAACCTTGAATGCGGGGAATTTCGCTACGATAATTATATAATTAATATATCATATCGCGGAAGTTTTTCAAGTGTTTTGTTTCGCCTCTCACGTTCATTCACTTTCATTTTTCTTCGGCAAATTTCCTTTGGTTGTGTATTTTCTGATCTTCCGTTGTAAGAAGTCATGCAGACTTATGCTGACAAAGAAGTAATTGCCGCTTCAATTTTACGAGTGCGGCCGGCCCGCTTGCGCAGTGGTTTTGGGGCATTCGTCGCTGTGAAAGAGAGGGGTTTGGACGCGAAATCCCGCGGGTGGCGAGAGTTTATTGCCACCCGCTTTTTTGTTTTGTAAATCAGGCGTTGCGGTTTTCGCTCGTTTCTTTGAGGGCATTGATTTCCTCGATTGAGAGCCCTGATATTTCCGAGATCATTGCGAGCGGCAGGTCTCGGGCCAGCATAGAACGAGCCGTTGCGCGTATGCCTTCCTTCCTGCCTCGGAGTTCGCCCCGACGTTCGGCGGTGAACACGGCGTTTTCTAATCTCAACCGTCCTTTTTCGCGCAGCTCATAAAGGCGGCGCTCTTCTTCGTTCTTAACGAATACGTCCTCTACCGTCAACGCTCTGCCGATCATCGGTTCTTTGGCCGTTATCATTTCCATCGCCTCTCCCTCGATGTTATTCAGGTAAAGTCCCCAGCACTCTATTGGCGTCCAGTCTTTTCGCAGCGGCTGCCGCTTCAGTTTGGGCAGCTCCAGCACGTGAATCTCGAGCGCGTCCGAGAACAAAACGCCCTCGTCCATCTCCAGCACCCGAAAAACACTGTGAAATTTTGTGCCGCCTTGCCACTCGAATACATTGAAGTCGACGACAGCGATGTTTATCATCCGGGGCAGATTGGAGTAATCATCCCCTTCTTTTATCTCCTCAGTATAGCCGCGCCCCCAATAGTGGAGTATGCGGCGTTCTATGTTACCTTCATCCGTG
>JAISDQ010000156.1 GCA_031264605.1 Synergistaceae bacterium
TCAACAAACAAACGGCCCTCGCGCGTTTGCGCGAAATCGTCGCAAACCGCAACGCCGAAAAAATTTCCGGAGCGAAATCCGCGGACAGGCTGGAACACACGCGGATCGTCCGCGGCAACCCGGCGCGTGTTTACGAGGGGATGGAGTTCAATATGATAAAGGATGTTCGCCGCGAATGATTGGCTATCGTCCGCGAATCCGCCGGATAATAAAAATATGTACGGCGGTCACGCTGAATATTATCATCTGAACCGCTCCGCGATTGACGGCTTATCCTCGGAAGAAAGAGACGTTCAAACCCTTCCCGAGTTCGACAGACATGTAATTGAGACTTATGCTGACAAAGAAGCAGTTACTGCTTCAATTACGAGTGCGGCCAGCCCGCTTGTTGAGTGGTTTCGCGGCATTCGTGAAATGGAGGAGGCGTTTAAATATTGGATTAGGCGAGCAGCGGCTGCTCGCCATTTCATTTAAATAGCAGGTCACGGTTACAAAAAATTTACACGGGCTTAATTATATCTTTACGCGGGTTCTTCATAATCGGGCGTACATCAAAGAATACGCCCGCCGAAAGGGGAGAGGTTTTATGAAATCCGCCGCGCGCCGTGACACGAACAACCGGGAGGTCTTGCCGCTGTGAAAAAGACGACGTTTATCCCGGAAGGCCAATTTTACAAAGGAAATATACATTGTCATTCGACCAGGTCCGACGGTCATCTTTCCCCTGAAAAGGTCGTCGAGGCATACCGTGGGAAAGGCTATCATTTCATCGCCTTTACGGAACACAATCTGTACTCGGATTTTTCAAAATTTAACGGGGACGGCTTCATCACGATACAAAGCGTGGAGGCAAGCCCCGCCATGCCGGAGGGAGAGATTAGAGCCTATCACTTCATCGCCCTGCCCGGCGATTCGGCGCGGAGAGAAAACGCGTCCCTTCCGATGTATCGCCACGGCGACGAAACTCCGTGCGCGCCGTTCTTTTCATTCGGCGATCTGCAGGAGTTTATAGATAATTTCTATAATCGCGGATATATGGTGATGATAAATCATCCTTTCTGGTCGAGAATCGAATACGATGAAATATTGCCGCTGAAAAATCTGTTTGCCCTCGAAATTTATAATTTTTGCTCCGGAGTAATCGAAAATATGGCCGAATCGAACGTCTGTTACGACGCGCTGCTCAGAAACGGCATGAAATTATGGTGCGCGGCTGTGGATGACAACCACAATGAATTCGCTCTCACAGGCGCGAGATGTGACAGTTTCGGAGGGTTTATACGGGTGAAGGCCGAGTCTCTTCGCGAGAGCGATATTTGCGACGCCATCGCGCGGGGAAGTTTTTATTCTTCGACCGGGCCCGAAATATACGATTTTTATCTGGACGGCGATGAAGTCCATTTTTCCTCCTCGCCGGCCGCCAGAATTTATGTCTTGGGGGACGTCCGCCAGATACTGTCCAGCGCGGCCGAGGATTCGGAACATTTGTTGACCGGCGTCACAGGAAAAATTTCCGGCGACGAGAGATATATTCGAGTGGAGTGTTATGACATAAATGGGAAAAAAGCGTATACAAACCCTATATTCTTATAGGCCGTCGCCAACAATGAAAAAATTATACGCTGCGCGGATGATACGCCTCCAATCACATTGTGTGAGAGAGACGCTTAAATGACTGGGATCGAACTGCGCGGCGTTGAAAAGGCATACGGCAAAAACCCGCCCGTCATTGAAAACCTCGACCTGCAAATAGAAGAAGGCAGCTTCACCATTCTTCTGGGGCCGTCGGGCTGCGGAAAATCCACCATCCTGCGGATGATTGCCGGGCTCGAGAGAGAGACCGCCGGGCATATTTTCATAAACGGCGAAGATATGCGCGACGTCAGCCCTGGCGGCAGGGGAATCGCGATGGTGTTCCAGAATTACGCGCTGTATCCGACGATGACCGTCAAAGAAAATATCGAATTCGGGCTGAAAAACATAAAGACGCCGAAACAGGAGCGCGAGGCTCGGGTTACCGAGGTCGTCAAAATGGTTGGGCTCACGAATTACGTAAACCGCAAGCCGCAGCACCTTTCCGGCGGCCAGCGCCAGCGCGTGGCCCTCGCCCGGGCCATTGTGAAAAAACCCAAGGTTTTTTTGATGGACGAGCCTCTCTCAAATCTCGACGCGAAGCTGAGGGCGCAGATAAGGACGGATCTGATAGAACTCCACAGGAACCTGGGCGCGACTTTCGTTTATGTGACCCATGACCAGGTGGAGGCAATGAGCATGGGTACGGACATAGTCCTGCTGGATAACGGCAGAATCCGTCAGCAGGGCAGCCCTGGATCCATTTACTCCGCCCCTCGGAATCTGTTTACAGCCCAATTTATAGGTTCTCCGCCCATGAATGTCGTTAAAGCGGAAGATATGGAGTATCGCGTCGACCACGCGCCGCACGGCACGGTCAGTCTGGGTTTCAGGCCCGAGAATGCCGTTATCGTCAGCGAAAGAAACCCGTCGGAGAGAGGACGCGCCCTGTTTCGCGGCGAACTTGCCGCGCGTGAGATACTCGGCGACCATGCCATATACAAATTTAAAACGGCTTGCGGCAGCATCCGCGCAAAGATCATGTCGGGATCGACAGTCGAGTACGGCGAGTGGTTCGTCGGCGTAGACCGGAAATATCTGTACTACTTCGACGAAAAAGGCGACGCGATCATATAGTTTGGGGGGAAACGTATGCGAGATATAGAAAAGGTCATTGACGAGTACATAACTTTGGCGATACCTATGCCCCGGATGGCCGCCGCCGAAAAATTCTTGCGCGGGACGGCAAGAGCCGCGACTCCGTACATAATGGTCGCGCCCGCAATTTTAACGCTTTGCGTTTTCGTCGTGTATCCCATCATGTACATGATCTGGCTGAGCGCGTTCAGGTGGGACATGATCGGTCCCAAGATTTACGTTGGGCTGGGAAATTTCATCGAGCTGTTCTCCAACCCGGATTTTTATCTGGTGATAGGCAATACCTTCAAGTTCATGTCCCTGAGCGTCTCCATCTCGATTATCCTGGCTCTGTTTCTCGCGGTTTACCTCAAGGCCAATACCAGGGTCAACGCGCTCTTGCAGAGTTTTATATTCACGCCTTATATAACGTCCATGGTGTCCGTGGCTTTTATCTGGGCGTGGCTCATGAACAGCGAATACGGACTGCTGAACTTCATGCTCGGCAAGGCCGGCGTAGGCGGCGTGCGATGGCTGGAGGACGCCGGCGCCGCGATGTACTCCATGATTCTCGTAGCGGTCTGGAAGGGGCTCGGATACAACGTCATAATACTCATCTCCGCGATGCGCGCCATCCCCAGGCAGTTATATGAAGCGGCGGTCCTCGACAACACAAAACCGTTCAGGACGTTCTTTCGCATAACCCTGCCGATGATCTCCCCGACGCTTTTTTTCCTGACCCTGATGAACATCATAGCGGCCTTTAAAGTGTTCGATCAGATCGCCCTGATGACGGGCGGCGGCCCGATCAACGCGACCAATACCCTCGTCTTCGACATTTACCAGTTCGGGTTCAAGTTCTACCAGCTCGGCTACGCCTCCGCGCAGGGCGTAGTATTGATGGCCCTGATAGCCGTCTGCACGGCGGCGTACTTCGGCGCTCTCTCGAAGCGCGTTCATTACGGAGGCGAAGCCTGATGCGTGCGCGGGCGGTTATCTTTCGGGCGGCATTCGGGAGAGCGTGCCGGGCGGCCGTCAATCTCCTGATCTTCGCCGTATTCTTCATACCGTTTTACTGGATGTTTTTGACGGCCATCAAAAGCCTCGGACAGACATTGCGGACGCCGCCGGTATTCTGGGTGTCCGCGGCGCACTGGGAGAATTTCCGCAAGGTTTTCGACGCGATCCCCTTCTTCTCCATGCTGAAAAACAACGTCGTAATGACGCTCGGCATCATGATATGCCAGTTTTTCACGGTCATTCCGGCGGCTTACGCGTTCGCGCGCTTCAAATTTGCCGGCGGCGGATTTCTGTTCGGGTTGACGCTCGCCACTATGATGATCCCGGCTCAGCTCGTCTTTCTGCCTCTGTTTTTGATGTTCAGCAGGATGGGGCTGATAAACAGCTACGCGTCTTTGATTCTTCCCTGGGCCACCAGCCCGTTCGCCATCTTCATGCTGCGGCAGACTTTCAAACAGGTTCCCCGGGAACTGATAGAGGCGGCCAAACTCGACAGCGCCAGCGAGTGGAAAATAATATTCAAACTGATGCTGCCCATCGCGAGGCCGACCATCGTGACGCTGGGCCTCGTCACGTTTATCCTGAACTGGAACGACTATTTCTGGCCGTTCGTGCTCACCACCAATAACGCGGTCAGAACCCTGCCGGTTGGAATAACGTCCCTCAATACGGTGGACGGCGGTGTCAGATATCACGTCCTGATGGCCGGCAATCTGCTTCTGGTAGCGCCTGTGCTGGCCGTGTTCTTCTTCGCGCGGAAACAGATCATAAAAGCGTTTACCTACATGGGAGGGAAATAGACGATGTTCGTCGTTCCCGGCGACCGGCGCTCGGAAAGGGGGATCGTTTTCCGCGTTTCTGAAACGGGCGGCTTGCGGCGACCGCGTCCCTCTTTTTGAGGAAATGAAACATATCTGACTATGACGGAGGTAATTATGATGAAGAAAACATTTGCCCTTCTCGCTGTACTGATCGCGGCCATAGCAGCGGCGCCGCCCGGCGCGTCGTTCGCGGCGGCTGAGCCCGTCGAGCTGACTTTCTGGTATTCATGGACGGACCAAATCCAGGAAAACAACATAAACCTGACCAAGATGTTCAACGAAACGCGCGGCAAGGAACTGAACATCCACGTCACAGCCGAATACCAGGGCACCTATACCGAACTCCACCAGAAACTGCAGGCGGCGTACGTCGCGGGCAAGACTCCCTCGGTTTCGGTCATGGAGATAGCCTCCATAAAGAGGTTCGCCGAAAGCGGCGTAATTCTGCCGCTGAGTCCTTATATCGAGTGGGACAAAATAGATATGGACGACTTTTACGACGGCCTGCTGATAAACTGCGGCGTCGGCGGAACGTGGTTCGGCCTGCCGTATCTGCGCAGCACCCCGATTCTGTACATGAACACCACACTGCTCGAACAAGCCGGCCTCGATCCCAGCGGCCCCAAAACCTGGGATGAACTCGCGGAATATTGCAGGATCGTCCATGAAAAGACGGGCGCTTACGGCATCACGCTGAATTCCGACGTATGGATTTTCGAGGCGTTCATGTTCGAAAACGGCGCCGCGATGCTGACGCCCGACGAGAGCGGGAGCAACATTAATTCGCCCGAGTCGAGGTCGGTGTTCGCGTTTTTCAAAGACCTGGTCGACAAGGGCTATGTGCGCTGCGTCGCCGGAGAGGACTACGGCAAGGTCACCGCCGACATAATGAATCAGAAGACGGCGATGTTTTTTTATTGGAATTACAAATCGTGAGCATTTTCGCAAAGCAATTCTAAGACCCTTGCTTGCGTCCGGGAAGCTGCGAATGACCATCCCCGGCAAACCGAACAGCCGTAATCAGAAGTATGTGAGGGTATAGGGGATCTGTACCGGTATCGGCATTCCTGCGTTCCGTAAAAAGCGCCGGACTTCTAATAACAAAAACGTCTGTACGCTAATATTAAAAACGCCACTTGACTAATAATAACAACGCCGGTATTTTATATCCGCGGGGAAATCGCGGAGAAGTCCGGGAGGCGGTATT
>JAISDQ010000173.1 GCA_031264605.1 Synergistaceae bacterium
GATATCATTTCGCCCAAAATAAACACTAAACGGCCTCCGTCGAGCGCGGGGAGCGGCAGCAGGTTCAAGAGGCCAAGGTTCAGGTTGATCACCGCCAAAAATGTGACGAACGTCCAGAAACCCTGCCGAGCCGCGTCGCCCGCCATGGACGCTATGCCGACCGGGCCCGCGACGTCAGCTTGCACGGTTCCGACTATCATGCCCCACAAGCCTTGCAGAATCTGAACGCTCATTCTCCAGCAGTAACTCATCCCGACGAACAACGCTTTGTGCACGGGATATTTGAGCCTCGATGGCTCCACGCCCCAAAGGCGAACTCCCCTCTCTTCGTCGAAGGGAACAGTTCCGGCGAGAACCGTTTCGGCGTCGCCGCGTTTCACCGTTACGCTGACTTCATCCGTATCTATTTCCTGCAATACCGTCCTTATGTCGGACCATTCCGAAATTTCGTTCCCGTTGATCGACAACACCCTGTCGCCGGGGAGGGCTCCCATTGCCGCGGCCGGTTTGTCCTCAAGCAGGCGTCCCACGACCGGAGAGTCCAGGTCGTTGACTCCGCTGGCCGAAAGGAGAAAAGACGTCAAAAGCCACGCGAAGAGTATGTTCATGGCGGCCCCGCCGGCCACTACCACAAAACGCTCCCACGGTTTTTTGGCGTACATAGAGCGTGCCGGATCGGGGTCCTCTCCCTCGCGATGGTCTTCTTCCTCTCCTTCGAGCCTAACGTACCCACCTATCGGGAACAGCCTCCAGGCCCACAGCACGCCGCTCTTCGAGCGCTTCGAGAGGATGGCGGGCCCCATTCCGAACGAGAAATCGTGAACCTGTATATCGCGCCAAACCGCGGCCGCGAAATGCCCCCCCTCGTGGATAATCACGCATATCGCTATTACGACTAGAAAAGACAATAAACTGACCATCGTTCATCACCTTTCGCAAAAGGCGGAACATAACTCCGTCGCGAGCCGTTCCCCTTCTGATATCAACTGAACCGCGTCGCCGAGAGACGACGGGCGCGAACCCTTATACGCTTCCAATGCCGATTCTATTATATGCGATATGGTCAAAAATGGAATACGCCCTTCAAGAAAGGCGTTTACCGCGATTTCATCTGCTCCTATAAGGAGCGGCGGATAGGGGCCGCCGCGACGTCCCGCCTCGCGGGCTATAAAGAGACAGGGGAAACGCTTCTCGTCCGGAGCGAAAAATTCCATCGACCAATCCTCGCAGTCCGGCACGGCAAACTCCCCGATATCGCCCAGCGGCAGGCGGTTGGGCCACGCGAGCGCCACCGCGGAAGGAATTCTCATATCGGGCGTGTGGAGCAGCAACTTCACGGTGGCGTCGCTGAATTCGACCATCCCGTGAATATGCGAGGACGGATGTATGACGGCTTTTACCCGCTCCATCCTCAGGCCGAATAACTGCGTGGCCTCTATGCACTCGATGCCTTTGTTCATCAGGTTCGAGGAGTCCACGGTGATTTTCGGGCTCATATTCCATACCGGATGTCTGAGCGCCTCCCGCGGCGTGACGTTTTTCATCCGTTCAGCCGAAAATTCCCTGAACGGGCCTCCCGAAGCCGTCAGCGTCACACACTTTATGTTTGCCCGCCGCTCCCCGCGCGTGCACTGCCAGATAGCGTTATGTTCGCTGTCGAGAGGACGGAGCTGATCGGGGCGTTTCGCGAGCGGCATCAGCCACGGCCCGGCCGCAACGACGCTCTCCTTGTTCGCCAGCGATACGTCTTTGTCCGACTCGAGCGCCCGTTTGAGCGCGAATATCGTTTCGGCGCCCGAGGAAGCCAAAACCACGTGATCCGCCCCGTCCAGCCCCGCGATGGTTTCGAGACCTTCTGCTCCGCTCAGCAGTTCTATTCCATTTTCTTTGAACGTCTTCACATCCGTGGGGGAAGGATTCGCGAGACACGCTATTTTCGAGCCAAAGCGCTTCGACAGGGACAAAAGTTTTTTTGAACTCGAACGCGCCGCCATGGCGACGATGCCGAACCGTTCGGGGAACCGGGCGCATATGTCGAGAACTGAGCCGCCGACAATGCCGGTCGCTCCGATTAAAGCTATTTGCGTGAAAGAATCGGTATACATCAACCTATTACCTCGATTATGAAAAAAGTTAGCGTAGCGTTGATAAGTATGCTGTCGAAACGATCGAGAAAACCGCCATGCCCTGGGATCAGGCTTCCGGTATCTTTGACCTTCGCCTCGCGCTTCAGGACGCTTTCGGCTAGATCGCCCAGCTGCCCCGCCACCCCGCATAACGCGCCCAGCAGAACCAGAGGGAAAGGAGCCAGATCGAAGAGCACCGGAAGGATCGAACCGCACACGACGCTGGCGATAACTCCCACCCAAAAGCCCTCCCAGCTTTTCGCGGGGCTAACCTTATCGCAGAGCGGAGATTCCCCGAACGTCGTGCCGGCGAGATAGGCCCCCACGTCGCAACTCCACGTGCAGAGAAAAATAGTGAGCAGATATTGTTTTCCCAGCGGATGCGACCTCAGAAGTATCAGGAAACTCCACGGAAGCACCACGTACACGAGACCCGAAAGCGTGCCCCCTATATTCCAAAGGGCGTAACTGTGCCCCGTAACCTGACGCCGGACGGTCTCCGTGAAAAGAACGAGCACCGCGACCATGGTCATTATCGAGAGCGTCACGGCATAACTCAATCCTATCGATATGGTGAGAAGCATCAATACGCCGCCGGTGATTCCCCAGCCGCGAGAAAGGCGGAATTTTGTGTAAAGCAGGCCGTAAAGCTCCCACAATGAGCGCAGCGCGATAAGCGAAGCCACGATATCCCACGCCGCGCCCCCGACAATTATCGAACTCACGATGCACGCCACGATCGCGACGCCGCTCGCGATTCTTTTTAAAAAAGCGCGCTCTTTGAGCGCGGCCGCCTCAACGGGGCTGTCAGCCTCTATCTTGGCTCCGCGCGGCGGTTTATGTAGCTCCATAGCGGCGCTCCCTTTCGGAAAAACTCGATATGGCCAGCTGCAGTTCTTTTCCGCCGAATTCGGGCCAGTACGCGTCGGTGAAATAATACTCGCTGTACGCGCCCTCCCACAGCCAGAAGTTGCTCATTCTGAGTTCGCCCCCAGTCCTAATGATGAGATCGGGATCGGGAATGTCGGGGGCGTAAAGTTTGCTTCTCACGGCGTCTTCGGTGACCGGGCTCTCCATCCGTTCGGCGATCAAACGGTTCACGGCGTCCACTATCTCCTGCCTGCCGCCGTAATTGACGCATATTATCACTTCTATCGCGCCGTTTCTCACGGTTTTTTCCTCGGCCTCGCGGACTCCCTCGCGAATATCCCCATCGAAGGCGTCCATCTTCCCGACGAAACGAATCCTGGCTCCGCGGGCGCAAAGCCGTTCGACCTTGTCTTTCAGATAGAGGCGGAACAAGCCCATCAATCCTTCCACCTCCAAAGGGTTCCTTTTCCAGTTCTCCGTGGAGAACGCGTAAAGCGACAGGTATTTTACGCCAAATTCATTCGCGTTGTCTATGATTTTCTCGAGCGCCTTCATTCCGGCACGGTGACCGGCTATTGCCGGCAATCCCCTTTTTTTCGCCCACCGCCTGTTTCCGTCCATTATAATCCCTATGTGAGCCGGGATTTTTGCGGAGCCGCCGTCAATCGGCAAGATAAACGCCCTCCGTTCCGCCGGACGCCTTCGCTTCATCCCATTTTTTCCTGACTTCCTGTATGTCGAGCCAGGAGAGATGCTTGGGGCCGCCCTGTCTTTTGTCGTTTTCATAGCGGAGCAGGTAACTGGGGTGAAACATCGGCATCACCGATATCCCCCGCCAGTCGAACCAGCGTCCCCGCAGCTTGGTTATTCCCTCGGTAGTCTTCAGTATCCATTTGGTAGGGGTCGCGCCAAGCGTGACCATGACGGCCGGATTCAAGAGCAATATCTGAGCTTGCAGAAACCTGTCGCACGCGGCTTCTTCTTCCGGCTGCGGCGTTCTGTTCCCGGGCGGCCTGCATTTTACGACGTTCGCTATATATACGTCCTGCCTGTCTATACCCACTGACGAAAGAATTCTCGTAAGAAGCCGCCCCGCTTTACCTACGAAGGGACGCCCGGTCTCGTCCTCGGTTTCGCCGGGTCCTTCGCCTATGAACATGAGGCGCGAATTCACGTCCCCCTCGCCGAAAACCACGTTTGTCCTGGTTGGCGCTAAGGCGCAGGCTTCGCAGGAATCCGCCTGCCGGCGGCATTCATCCCACAAAGATTGGACGACGCCTCGTTTTTCATCCCGGTTCAGCGCGAATACCGTTTCATCCGTCATTTTCAAAATTCAACTCCCGTCACGCTGACGTTGACGTTATAAACGTTGAGGCCGCTGAAATATCCGACGCTCCTGGCCGCGCTCCGCCTCACGGTCTCGGCTATCTGAGGTATGTTTTTTGGGCCGGGTTTGATCTTCATCTCTATATCTATGGAGAGCGAGTCCGCGGCCGTGGAGGAAACCCTGCTCACAGGGCCCGAAGCGACCTGAGGCACCTTCGACGCTATATGGGAAGCCAGTTGTTCTATGGCCTCGGGTTCGATATGAACGTCCCCGTAAAAGCTGAAGGGGGGGCGGACTATCGTCTTTTCGCCGTCGTAGGGCGATTTGGAGCGCCATAGGACTTTCAGCCGCCCCACGAGTTTGCCCGCGAAATTCTTGCGCACCAGCACATGCGATACCGGTATCACGTGCTGCCCCTTGCGCTTTCTTTCTTTCCTCGCTCTCGCTATCTCCTCCGGCGTAGCCACGTCCTCTATGTGCATGATTCTGTCCGGAGGATTGAAACCGAGTTTTCGGATTATCCTGCGGGCCATATCGTCCGACGTGGCGATAACCATCACGGAACATGGCGCGGCATTTTCGAAAAACCGCCGGACAGACGCGAGGTGTTCTTCGTACTCGAACATAGCGCGCCTTATGGCGCGAATCTGATTACGTTCCGTTTTCGCGCTTTTTCCGCAAACTATCTCCGCGCGGCGTATCACCAACCCGTCGTCGATGATATACTCAGCGTCCAGGTAATCGGCTACCATCTGAGCCCTCTGGCTCTTGCCGGTGCCCGCGGCGCCGGTGAAAGCGCAGCTTCTGATCGATTCGAACGGATTCAGGGCCGCCCGTTGAACATCATTCATCGCCGTCTTCGACGGGCAGCAGTTCTACCCGCGCTCCAAGCGAGGCCATTTTTTCCATCAGATTCTCGTAACCTCTCCAGACATGTTTCAATTCCCGCACTACAGTCCGCCCCTCGGCCGCGAGGCCCATGAGAATAAGAGCCGCGCCCGCCCTCAGGTCGGAAGCCCTCACCTCGCCCGCGCTCAGTTTCGGCACGCCGATGACGATCAGCGTGTTCCCCAGGGTATCGATCTTGCCGCCCATACGCCTCAATTCGGGCACGTGCACGTAGCGCGAATCGAACACGCTTTCATGAATGACGCTCGTACCCTCCGCCATGCACAGCGCCGCGGTTATCTGAGGCTGCACGTCCGTCGGGAAACCGGGATATGGGGACGTAGTCAGCGTGACGCCGTTCCAGTTCTTTCCGGCCGCGTCGAGCGCGACGGAATTAGGGGTCGTGATGAAATCGACGCCGGCTTCTCTGAGTTTCGACAAAAGAGCCGCCAGATATTCCGGGTTTATGCCGTTTACCGTTATGTCGCCCCTCGTCATGAGTCCGGCCAGAAGATACGTGCTCGCCTCTATCCTGTCGGGGATTATCCTGACCGTGGCCGACTCCAGTTCCCGCGTGCCCCTGACGGTTATCGTGCCCGTGCCGTCGCCCTCCACGTATGCCCCCATCGCCCTCAGCGTCTGGGCGAGGTTTGAAATTTCGGGCTCGCGGGCGGCGTTTTCGATGACTGACTCGCCGGGCGTCAATGCCGCGGTCATGAGCAGATTCTCGGTCGCGCCGACGGACGGGAAATCGAACGTCACACGGGTTGCGGAAAGCCCCGAGGTGACCGCGTGAACCGATCCCTGTTCCAAATCGATCGCGGCGCCCATGCGCGCGAGCCCCTTCAGGTGAAAATCTATGGGCCGACTGCCTATGGCGCAGCCCCCGGGCAGCGGCAATACGGCTTCCCCGCACCGCGCGATCAGAGGCCCCAGGACAAGCGAAGAAGCCCGCATTTTGCGAACCAGCTCCGCCGGCGTCTCCCATTTCAGTTCCTCGGGAACGTCTATGGTCATCCTGCCGTTTTCGAAATTTATTTCAGCTCCGAGATGTCTCAGCAAATCAGACATTGTATGAATATCGCGGAGATTCGGAACCCGCTCCAGCGTCAGGCGCCTGCCGCGCAGCAACAACGCCGAAGCCATTACGGGGAGCGCCGCGTTTTTGGCCCCTTGAACCGTTATCGCTCCCGAGAGCGGCGATCCCCCGCGAATTGCCATCGATTCACTCAATAAGTTCACTCCAGTCGGTATATCGCCGTCACTAATATACCATACACTACGCGAAATTTTTTTCCAGTATGTCCGCTATCCGCACCGACGCCGCGCCGTCGCCGAAAGGATTTTGATTTTTCCTGTCCTCGACGCGGCGGTACTCGTCTTCGTCGGAAAGCAGCCTGTCGGCGATGTTCACGATATTGTCCGTCGCCGTTCCCGCAATGATCGCCGTTCCCGATTCCGCCGCCTCGGGGCGTTCGGTAACATCGCGGAGAACAATCACCGGTTTCCCGAGCGCAGACGCTTCCTCCTGTATCCCGCCGCTGTCGCTTAAAATTATTTTACAGTCCCTCAACGAACGGACAAAATCCGGATAATCGAGAGGATCGCACAGGATTACCCTGCCGTTATCCCCAAGAATTTTTTTAATGGTATCTCTCACCGCCGGATTTCTGTGCATCGGCACAAGCGCCCGCATATGCCCGTGACGGCGCAGGATTTCCGACATGGCCAGGCAAATCCTCTCCATCGCCTCGCCCCATGATTCGCGCCTGTGAGCCGTCATCAGGATGAAAGGAGAATCCCCCAGTCCGGCGAGGGCAGGAGCGACGGTGTACGCGTTACCCGCAAGGAGACTCATGGCCGAATAAAGCGCGTCGATAACCGTGTTGCCGGTCACATATACGCTTTTTTCGCACCGGCGTTCGCGCAGAAGATTGGAAGCCGCCCTTTCCGTGGGGGCGAAGAACCATCGCGCCAACGTGTCAGTGAGCGTTCTGTTCATCTCCTCCGGGAACGGCAGGCTCATGTCGAAACTTCTGAGTCCGGCCTCGACGTGGCCTATCGGAATCCGGCGATGAAAAGCGGCCAGGGACGCCGCAAAAGTCGTAGTAGTATCCCCGTGCACCAACACCGCGTCCGGCCGTTCGGAGTCGAGCAGTTCCCCCACTCCCCCGATGACGGACGCGGTGATATAGTCGAGCGACTGAACCCGCTTCATTATCGCGAGGTCGGCGTCGGGCCTGATTTCGAAGAAAGAGAGCGCCTGACGCAGCATATCCGTATGCTGCCCTGTCGAGACCACCCGTACCGAGAACTTATCCCTTCTCCTGAGTTCCTTCACGACGGGAGCCATCTTTATAGCTTCAGGCCGCGTGCCGATCACGACGTCGATTTTTTTCGCTCCCGCTCGGTTTGAACTCACGCCCCGCGTCCTCAATACCACATCATGAAATAGTACCCGACAGTCACCAAGGCCGCGTGCACCACCACTATCAGGGACAAAACTTCCCACGTCACGAGTTTGAAATCGAGAAGGATATGATGCAGATGCCCCCGATCCGGGTAAAACGGAGAGCGCCGCCGGGCGATCCGTCTGAGCATGGCGAAGAGTGTGTCGGCGACCGGCACTCCTCCTATCAGAAAGAGCGTCAAAAGCATCGAGAACGGGCGCATGTGGAAAAATCGCGGGAATATATCCCAAGCCAGATGGGACGAGCATACGTAACCGAGAAGCGTGGCGCCTCCGTCGCCCAGGAAAGTGCGCGCGTGGGGGAAATTCCACAACAGAACTCCGGCGATGAGCCCGCAGAACGGAAGCCACGTATAAGGATTTCCGCTTCGGAACGCGAGACAGGACGTCACGAAAGCGAGCGAAAGGGCCAGCCCGTCCATCCCGTCGACAAAATTGTAAGCGTTGGTGCAGCCGGCTATCCAGACGAGGAATAACGCCCTCTGGTAAATCGAGACCGGCATCGGTATGACTACCCACGCCGCCGAGAGCATATGCACGAAAAGCCTTTTCAGCGGGGGCAAGGGGTGCATGTCGTCCATATAACCGACCAGGAATACCAACGTCGCGCCGGTCGAGACGTAAGGCACCTCCACGCCTGGGTTCGGATTCACTAGAGCCCACAGAAGATAACCCGTCCACAGGACTATGCCCGCTCCCCTCGGCGTCACCACCGGATGCAGTTTCCTTCCGCCGGGAACGTCCATGAGACGGAACGTTCTGGACAATTTCATGGATACCGGAGTCGCGATGACGCCCCACAAAAAATTCAATATCGCGGAAAAAATCGCCATAACGACGGAAGACTCCCCCTATTTTGTCCCGAAAAGCCTGTCGCCGGCGTCCCCCAAACCCGGGACGATATACCCGTGTTCGTTGAGATGGCTGTCGAGGGAAGCCAGAAAAATATCCACTTCGGGATGCTCCGACGATACTTTTTTCACGCCCTCGGGAGCGGCAATCAAGGAGACTAGGGATATCCTGCGCCCGCCAAGCCTTTTTATGTGCGATATCGCCGCCGAGGCCGAGCCTCCGGTGGCGAGCATCGGGTCGACTACGAAGATATCGCGCTCCTCTATGTCGTTCGGCAGTTTGCAGTAGTAATCCACGGGCAGCAGCGTTTCGGGATCGCGATACAGGCCTATATGCCCCACTTTCGCGTTCGGAATGAGGCGCAGTATGCCCTCCACCATTCCCAGGCCGGCCCTCAAGACCGGAACCACGGCCAGTTTCTTGCCCGATATGGAAAACGCTTTGGTCGGGCACAGGGGCGTTTCGACGTCTATCTCGCCGAGGGGAAGATTTCGGGATATTTCATACGCCATCAGGCCGGCTATCTCCTGGACCAGATCGCGAAAATCCTTTACGCTGGTGTTTTTATCGCGGACTATGCCGAGTTTGTGCTGAATGAGAGGATGCTCGATGATGACGACGCGCCCGCTCCCGGAGGTTTCCGCTCCGTCGTTTTTGACGCGCGACTCGTAATCGGCTATCTTTTGCCTGCGGAGCATATGACGCCCGCTTTCCGGCTCGCTGCCGAGCCAGGTTTTCACGATGCTCCTGGCGAGTTCGGAGCCGGTCGTGCGGCCTCCGAGAACCAGCACGTTGGCGGCGTTATGTTCTCTGGAGAGGCGCGCCGTAAATTCGTCCGCGCACAGAGCCGCGTAAACACCCTTCACCTTGTTGGCGGTTATAGACATCCCCACGCCCGTGCCGCATACCAGAATCCCGCGGTCCGCCCTGCCGTCCGCGACTTTTTCGGCCGCCTTTATCCCCCAGTCGGGATAATCCACCGATTTTTCCTCCGAGAACGCGCCGCAATCCTCTACGTCGTGCCCCAATTCGAACAGATAATTCCTTATGTCCTCTTTCATCGCGAAACCCGCGTGGTCTGACGCAACCGCTATTTTCATTTTATCCACCCCGTCAATCGGCCGCGCCGCGATCTATCAGCGAAGGCCAGATAGGAACCCAATCCGAAAAGCGTATCATATCTATATCCGAGAACAAAGAGAGCGTCGTATCCGACGGATAACCGTACGTGGTGATATCGGGCGGCAGCGGTACGCTGAGCACCCACTCCACGCTCCCGTTCCTGGGAATCCAGTTTATCGTTTCAGTGTAATACGTCTTGCCGGAGGTCATTTTCGACACGCGGTTCATAATGATCGACGCCGGTTTCGCGACGGCCCAGACGTCGAGGCGGACTCCCTGCTGCAGCAGAAAGGCCAGAAACGATTCTATCTGGCCGTCCGGCGCGGAAATTCTCGAATCGGCGACTATAACGCGCGGAATCTTTTCGCCGGCCCTCGACAGACCCGCGATATCGTCCATGATATCGGATACCGAGCCGGCGGGTATTATACGTTCGCCGTTTGAAAGCTCGCCCCCGGCGGGAGCGTAAAACCTCGCCTTGTCATCGAAACTGGCCCCAACGGACGTTATCCGCGAAGGCCGCACTTCCCCTCTCCAGATAACCTGCGTCGTCGGCACTTTATCCTGTATGAAGTTCTGAAAGGGCGACGAGACCGTTCCGCGAAGCAAAAGGTTATCCGTCCCCTCCGAGGAGTCTATCCAAGGATCGTGCAGTCTCACCGCGCCAAACGTTTCGCCGCGCCCCGGCTGCGTCTGTCCCTTCCACCATGTTCTTGCGGAAACGCTCGCGGACAGGAGCGAGTCTTCCGCCCACGTCATGCTCCACGCTTCGCTCATTCCGTCGGCGACAGTCCTTATATCGGCGGAAACGCCGCCGATTGGATGACGCGAGAACAAAGTCCCCCTCTCGGAAAGCACGTACAACTCGCCGAGCGGCCCCCATTCGAGATCCCGGGGTCTTTCCACGTCGAAACTGTCCAGCAGGTTAAGCGTGTATGCATCCAGGACGTAAACTTTACCGCCGCTCCTGTCCGCCGCCGCGAGAAGCGGACCATACGCGGCCACGGCCACGGGCTCGAAGAGCTTGCCGCCGCTTTCTTCATCAGGCGGCCTCCATGTCAATGTTTCCCTCATGGCCGGGAGTTCCGCGAATCTCAGATATCCTCCCTCCCTGTCCGCCGCCGCGAAGAAAGTGGAATCGACGCAAACCGCGTCCGCAACGTCGGCGTCAAGCGAGGGTTCTTCTTCGAGCGCCGTCCCGAGAGAGGAATCCACGGTCATTTTATAGACGGAGCCGTCTTCGAGAAAGATAAAGGCGAGTTCCGGCGAGACGGGCATCACCGCGGCAGGGCGCTCCAGAGCGACATGCGCCGGACGGCGAGCGCCGCCGCGGTCGAATATCCAGACTTTGCCCCCCAAAGTATCGCATACGAATATATTGTTCTCCGACGAGGAAATTTTTCCCAACCCGGCGGCCCCGCTCAGCGACAAGGGATCATGGACGGGCAGCGACATCAGCGAATTGACGGTGTGCGAGCTGAAAATCAGCGCGGAAGGCTCGCTCTCGGGCGCGAGCAAATTTTTTATCATGTTCTGCTCGGATTTCATGACGTCCAGTATTATGCCGGCGCGGTAATCGTCGCGTCTCACTTCCATATACCGGCTCATGGAGTCGACGGCGTCGGCATAAAGCCCGAGCCTCCTTTGCGCGAGGCTCCGCATGTAATATACGTCGACGAAATACACGTTCTCCGATATCGCTTCCGACAGAGAGTCAAGGGCGTTCCACAGCCTGTTTTGGAGAAAATGATCGTACGCCGAAAAAAACGCCCTCTCCGACGCTTCCCTGTCCACAGCGGGCTGAGTGAGCGTCCCGCCCGCCGCCGCTGTTGAAAAAGCGGCCACGGCCATTATGGTCAATAGTGAAAGAGTTTTTTTGATTCTGTTATTCATAATTTATGACCTTGAATCCGTCCGTTTCCAATCGTCACGATATTTCACGCGCCGCTGTAAATCTTGTAGAGCGCCTGGGTTCCGTCTTCCGATCCGCCCTGTTCGGACAATTTTTCGTACTGGGAGAGCGCCGTCTTCAGGCCTTCCGGCGAAATCCCGGAGGACTGCGCCGACTCAAGGGCCAGTTTCATATCTTTTATAAAATGTTTCACGAAAAAGCCGGGCTCGAAATCTCCCCGCAATATGCGCGGCCCGTAGTTCAGCAAGCTCCAGCTCGAAGCGGCCCCGCCGGATACGCAATCCAAAAGCTCGTTCGCGTCCAGCCCGAGACGTTTCGC
>JAISDQ010000187.1 GCA_031264605.1 Synergistaceae bacterium
GAAATGCCGGCGCGGGCGCGGCGAATTCGAAAAACGGGGAGTGGTGGGGCGGATGGCGTCTGAAGGGCCGATTCTGGCCGTCGAATCCGTTGGTAAGGAGTTCTTCGGAAATAAGGTGCTGTCCGACGTCAGTTTCACTCTCTCGAAGGGTGAAATCCTGGGGCTCGTCGGAGAAAACGGCGCGGGCAAGTCAACGTTGATGAATATTCTTTTCGGAATGCCGCTCATAGCCGCGACGGGAGGATACGATGGGCGCGTGCTGTACGACGGGAAAGAGGCGAGATTTCAGTCTCCTTTTGACGCGATCGACGCCGGCATCGGCATGGTGCATCAGGAATTCTCGCTGCTGCCCGGTTTTACCGTCACAGAAAATATAATGCTCAACAGGGAATCCACGAAATACAACCCGCTGGTCGAGATTTTCGGCGACAGGATGCGCACGTTGGACCTGCGGGCCATGAGGCGGCGCGCGGACGACGCCATCGACGCGATAGGTTTCGCGGTCAACCCCGAGACGCTCGCGTCCGAGATGCCGGTGGGGCACAAGCAGTTCACCGAGATTGCCCGCGAGGTCGACCGCAAAAACACAAAACTTCTCATCCTCGACGAACCGACCGCCGTTCTGGCGGAGTCGGAGGCGGAAACACTCATCGCGGCGCTGAGAAATCTGTCGGCGAGAGGAATTTCGATGATCTTCATATCGCACAGACTTCAGGAGGTCATCGATCTGTGCGATAAAATAGTTGTGCTGCGCGACGGCAGGGTAGCGCAGGAAACGCGGGCTTCCGAGACCGACGTTTTCAAAATCGCGAGCGCCATGGTCGGGCGCAGCGTAGACGCCGCCTCAAGCCGCGTTAGGGACGCCGCTGAAGCGGAGTCCGTGCTCGACGTCGAAAACCTGTGGGTCGATATGCCTGGAGAAACCGTCCGCAACGTCACCTTCTCGGTGAAACGGGGCGAAATATTCGGGATCGGCGGACTTGCGGGACAGGGCAAACTGGGCATTGCCAACGGGATAATGGGTTTGTTCGCGGCGGGAGGAAACGTGCGCGTCAGGGGAGAGCGTTTGCGTCTCAACGCCCCGGACGCCTCTCTGTCGCGCGATATGGCTTTTGTATCGGAGGACAGAAGAGGCGTTGGGCTGCTTCTCGACGAATCTATAGATTGGAATATAGCTTTTACGGCCATGCAGGTGCAGGATAAATTTGTGCGCCGCGTGCTGGGCGGGCTCATAAAATGGCGGGATGACGAGGCTATGCGGGATGCGGCGATGGAATATATCAAACTGCTCGAAATAAAATGCACGTCCCATAAACAGAGGGCGGTGGAGCTTTCGGGCGGCAACCAGCAGAAAGTGTGCCTTGCCAAGGCGTTCGTGGTGAACCCCAAGCTGCTCTTCGTCTCGGAACCGACGAGAGGCATAGATATAGGAGCCAAGAAGCTCGTGCTCGATATCCTGAAGAAGGTGAACGAGGAACAGGGAACGACGATAGTCGTCACTTCGTCGGAACTGGAAGAATTGCGTTCCATATGCGACAGAATCGCCATCGTCGACAACGGTGTGATAAGCGGCATCAGGCCCGCCGCCGCGCCGGCCGAAGAATTTGGCCTGTTGATGACCGGCGACGCGTCCGTGACCGGCGCCGCGGAAGGAAGTGAAGTCTGATGGGAGGTTATATCAAAAAATTCATCGAGAACGCAGGCTGGCCAAGGATAATAATCGGTCTTTTCCTGATCTCGCTTTACGTTGCCGCCCCGTTCGTGAATGTGCGCGTATTGTCGTCCCTCTCGGATACTCTCGTCCGCGTCGGAATGAACGGAGTGCTGGTGCTCGCCATGGTGCCGATGGTTCAGAGCGGATGCGGGCTGAACTTCGGCCTTCCCTTGGGCATCATTGCCGGTCTTTTGGGAGCGACGGTGTCGCTTCAGTTCGAGGCGCGCGGGCTTCCCGGCTTCGGCTTCGCCATGCTGGTCGCGATTCCCATAGCCGCCGTTCTCGGGTTTATGTACGCTCAGATACTGAACCGCGTAAAGGGCGAGGAGATGATGATAGCCACCTATGTGGGCTTCTCGTCCGTCGCCGTAACCTGTATGGCGTGGCTGCTGCTTCCGTTCGACAGCCCCGTCATGATATGGGCTTACGGCGGTTCGGGGCTTCGCACCACTATAAGCACCGAGGGGTTCTGGAGACATGTCCTGAGCAATTTCCTGTCGTTCGGGGAGGAGGGCGGAACCTTTTATTTCCCGACGGGGATGTTCATCTTCTTCTTCATAATGATATTCCTCGTGTGGGCGTTTTTCAGGACGAAAACCGGAACGGCGATAACGGCGGTGGGGTCGAACCCTGAGTTCGCGCGCGCTTCAGGCATCAACGTGAACCGGATGAGGACAATATCGGTCATGTTTTCCACCGTCCTCGGCGCGCTCGGGATTTTGGTGTACGAACAAAGTTTCGGCTTCATACAGCTTTACATGGGGCCCCTCTATATGGCTTTTCCCGCCGTGGCCGCGATACTTCTGGGCGGGGCGTCGGTCAATAAGGCGACGATGGTGAACGTGATAGTGGGAACTTTCCTCTTCCAAGGCATACTCACGATGACTCCGTCGGTCATAAACAGTCTCCTTCAGTCCGATATGTCCGAGGTGATAAGGATAATCGTCTCGAACGGCATGATACTTTACGCGCTCACGAGAAAGACGCAGGTGAAACGCTGATGCGAACGAACGACGCCGCGGCCAGACGGTACGGATTTGGCGACGCGCTCAAGAATTTTCTGATATCCAACTCGGTCCCGATTATTTTCATTCTCCTTTCAGCGGCGGCGATTCCGCTCTCGGGCTTTTCGGCGGCTTATCTGATACAGGAGATGTTCACGAGGCTCGCGCGAAACTCCTTCCTCGTTCTGTCCCTGTTGATACCGATAATGGCCGGAATGGGGCTTAATTTCGGCATGGTGCTCGGGGCGATGGCCGGGCAGATTGGGCTGATACTCGTGACCGACTGGTCCGTGGTGGGAATTCCCGGGTTGGTGCTGGCGTCTCTCATCAGCATGCCGATAGCCGCTCTGCTCGGTTATGTCTGTGGTTCCGTCCTCAACCGCGCCAAAGGGCGGGAGATGGTGACGTCGTATATACTGGGATTTTTCGTGAACGGCATTTACCAGTTCGTCGTGCTTTACGTGATAGGGATAAGGGGAATGCTGAAGATACCGTTCACCAACGCTGAAATCAGGATTCCCGTCACAAATCCGCAGTTGGTGCTGTCGCGAGGCTACGGAGTGCGGAACGCCATCAACCTCACCGGATTGCGGCACGCTCTCGACAACGCTTTGCAGTACGATTTTCACGGCGGCACGGCGGCCGCTCCTTTCAGCATCAATGTGCCGTTAAGCACGTATATCGTGATTGCCGCGTTCTGTCTTTTCATCCTATGGTTTCGCCGCACGAAACTGGGACAGGATATGAGAGCGGTGGGGCAGGATATGGCGATAGCCGATTCGTCCGGCATAGCCGTCGAGCGAACGCGCATCATCGCGATAGTGATGTCGACGATGCTGGCCGCTTTCGGGCAGATAATTTTTCTCCAGAATATCGGAACGATGAATACTTACAACAGCCACGACCAAACCGGAATGTTCTCCATAGCCGCGCTTCTCATCGGGGGCGCTACGGTCTCGAAGGCGTCGATCGCTAACGTGTTCGTGGGCGTGGCTCTCTTTCACCTGATGTTCGTGGTCTCGCCCATGGCGGGCAAGGAACTCATCGGTCAGGCGCAGTTGGGAGAGTATTTCCGGGTGTTCGTGTCATACGGGATAATAGCCGTGGCGCTCGTCCTGCACGCGTGGAAAAGAAATCAGGCGCGCGAACGGGAAAGACGCGGCCTGAGAGGGGAGGCCTGAGCGATGTCCGTTTCCGGTTCGCCGATCAGGGCGAGGCGGCTCCTGATACGGCTGCTCACGGTCGCTTGCCTGGTTGGCGCGGGTTTTTTGATGTATCGTCTCGGCAAAGAGTTTGAAGTTATAATCGACAATGGCCCGGTCTCCGTCGGCGGCGTTCGGTATGAGGCGATGCCCTATGGAACGGTCCGTATCGACGAAGATACGAAAGGCTTCGACATGTGGGCCGACGACAGAGTCATCAGAAAGATGGTCGGCAAAAATCACAGGCTGACCGTGATAGTTTTAAACGAGGATGACGACTCGGTCTTGAAGACCGTCGAACGCGATATAACGCTGGATTTCAATCCCAGAGCCGAAATGGTGTCGGTGTCCGCGATAATAGCGGAGTCGGGCGGCATCCTGACGCCGAATCCGCTTTATTCCGGCGAGCCCGTATTCGTGCCCGACGCCGCTCCCGCCCCATCAACGGAGGAAGGCGCGCCGGACGATATTTTCAGCGGGATGGAGCCTTGAACGGGAAGGGGAATTCCCGGGAGGGCTATCATGATCGGAGACGTTTATCCGCGATTTATTGCCTGATGATCACGTGCCGGTCGCGGAAAACGAGAGGACGGTAGTCGGCTGTGCCGCCCTTCGCGTAGCGTCCGGCCCACCGGGTCTCTGGGCATTTGGTGTACGTGGATCATCAGGATCAAGCCTTTGACAGTTTTTCCGCCACCGCGTCGGCGATGCGCCGTATGGTTTCGTCGTCGATGACTGCGCTCGGTACCGGCATTGCGGCGAGAGAAAACGCCGGTTCGGTGTTATTGGTATCGAGAGGCGCGTCTACAAGGCGTCTTGGGTTGATGACGACGTCGTGGGTTATCGCGAGTTCCTCTATCTGAGGTTTGGAGATTGGGCGGTATCTCCTGACGATGTACTTTTGAATCAAGGCTATCCTCGCGTAGTGTTCGGATTCTTCAAGGATATGCCAAGCCTCGATCGGCGTGCGGCCCCATGATATGGGCCCGTGGTTTGCCAGCATGACGACGTTGAAATCCCTCACGTACGGAGCGACGGAATCCGCAAGCTCCGACGAACCGGGATTGCGGTACGGCGCTACCGGTATCCTGCCCGATATCGCGGCCGTCGACGGAGTGATCGAGAGGTCGAGTTCCGCGCCGAGGTTGGCGAAGCAGGACAAAAACACGGGGTGCGCGTGAGCGGTCGATTGAATGCCGCCGTTCTCCATGTAAATTCTAAGATGCATGGGCATCTCCGAAGTCGGCTTGTAAGTACCTTCCAGAATATTTCCCGCGAAATCGACCTTGAGCAGCATTTCGGGAGTGAGGTCTCCCTTGCTTACGCCCGTCGGCGTCATGATGACGGCGTCGTCCGCCACTCTGACCGTCATATTTCCGTCGTTTGCCGCGACAAACTGTTTCTGGTACATCTTCCGCCCAATCGCGCAAATAAGTTCCCTGGCCTCAGCGTCGCCTATATACATCTTCATCCCTCTTTTACAAAATTCGAGTATCTATACGTATATATTGCCATCTAGCGCGGTGATTTGCAAGAAGGAAATTTGGACGGCTACTACTCTGACACAACAAAAATGAGAGCGGTGACCCTTTTATAGATAAATTGCTCAAAAACTTAGCAAATATATGCTTAAACAACCATACTAATGTATGACGTACAAATGACGATTGCCAGAGCCTCTACAAATAATTATCTATATATCGGTCAGCATTCTCTTTATAGTTTTTCCACGCAAACATATTACGATATAAAAGGTGTTTATGCTATGATTCCATATAAGGATGATTTTAAGTATTCCCTG
>JAISDQ010000191.1 GCA_031264605.1 Synergistaceae bacterium
TATACCGCCGTCAAGGTCCCCGTGTTCTCCTTCGAGAAGCTGCACGGGGTGGACACGCACCTCGGCCCCGAGATGAAATCCACCGGAGAGGTGCTGGGGATAGGCAAGACGCTGGAGGAGGCCATGCATAAGGGGCTGTCCGCCGCCGGGTACAACATGGAGCGGCGCGGAGGGGTTCTCCTCACCGTTCGGGACAGCGACAAGCCGGAGATAGTCGACGTCGCCAAAAAATACTCCCAACTGGGGATGAACCTCTACGCGACTAAGGGCACGGCGAGGGTGCTCTCCCGCACCGGGCTCCCCGCCATAACCATACACAAGATAAGCGAGTCTCCCGACAACGTGGCGACTCTGATAGAGGGCGGCAAGGTGCAGTACATCGTGTCCACGTCGGACAGGGGGCTCGGCTCCGCGCGCGAGAGCGTGCAGATGCGGTCGCTGGCGGTGCGGCTGGGCATCCCGTGCCTGACCTCGATAGACACGGCCACCGCGGTGGCAGATAGCCTCAGGAGCAAGTACAGCGAGGAGAACACAGAGCTCGTCGACATAGCCCACATGAGGCGGTCCAAGAGCGTGCTGCGCTTCTCGAAGCTGCATAGCTGCGGCAAGGACGACCTTTACTTCGACTGCTTCGACAATGACATCGTCTCCCCGGAGTCGCTGTCGATAATGCTGGGCGACAGGCACTTCGGGGTCGGCGGGTACGGTGTGGTGATGATATGCCGCTCCGAGAGGGCCGACGCGTACATGAGGCTGTTCAACACGGACGGCAGCGAGGGGCTGATGAGCGCCTCGGCGGTGGCGTGCGCGGGGAAGCTGCTCTTCGAGAGCGGCAGGACGGGCGGAAGGAAGACCATGGCCATAGACACGCAGAGCGGCGTCCGGGGAGTGGAGCTCTTCACCATGCACGGACGCGCTGTATCGGGAGAGGTCAACCTGGGCGTCCCGATGTTCGCCCCGGCGTCCATACCTGTGAACCTCCCCGGAGACAGGGTCATGGGCAGGGTCGTGGACATAGGGGACAAGATGTTCTGCATAACGTGCGTCTCTATGGGAAGCCCTCACTGCGTGATATTCTGCGACGACGCGGAGCGGTTCGACGTGGAGACGATAGGCCCCATCGTCGAGCGCGCGTCCCTCTTCCCGAAGCGGGCCAACGTGGAGTTCGTCAAGGTGGTGGACGACGCGACCCTGAGGATGAGGATATGGGAGCGCGGCGACGGCGAGACGATGGCCAGCGGGAGCGGCGCCTGCGCGGCTGTGGTAGCCGCCGTGGAAAATGGCTTCTGCTCGCGCGGGAGCAGGATACGCGTGATACAAAACGGCGGCGACATGACCGTGGATTACTCCGGCGAGGAGGTCATACTCCACTGCCGCGTCCACAAGGTGTTCGACGGTTCGGTGGAGATATAAAAAACGACGTATTAGCGGGAACGCTTATAGCGCCTCGCTGATTGACGCGCGAAGAATTACGCCGCAAAAACACAACGATGAACTCGACTTTTACACATACGAAATGCTATTATGTAGGACATTGAACACTTAGCGGCGTTATAAATTCAACTGGCGATGGGGGGAAGAAATGCCTTTATTATGGACGACACGCGTATGCGCTCATGAGAGGTAAATTCTTGAAAACCTGTTTGAGGATGTTTTTCGTCACTCTTTTTTTGTCGACATCCGTGATCTCAAACTCAAAACCGGCGCCTTCCTATATTCTTGGCACCAATGGCCCCGCTTTGAAAGAATTTCACGTGGGGTTCAGGGAATTGCTTTGGCGTGATTCTATATCGACTTTCACAAAAGAGCGTGTTTTTGTCGAGAACAGAAGGAATGTCGATTATTACGCGAAAAACAACGAAGATTTATATTTTGGCGGAATAAAGATGAAGCGGATACTATATGGCTTCACAACGCCTCGCGAGATATTTCTTCCTAACAGCACGAAAAAATATAATGTAGGTGATATGTTTATAGCGGTGTCAATTTATGCGGAGCCTGACGCTTTTCTTGGTTTAAAAAAATATTTATATGAATATCTGGGTGAACCGATCTCGAACGGTGGCGTCAATACCAAAGAGTCTGCGCTTTGGATTGGATTTACAATAGAAGTATGGCTACTCAACGATGAAAGTATACCACAAACGGTAATCTCTATTAACGATCACTCTATACCTACTTACCCAGCCGATTGACCCAACTTTCGCGCGTGAAAAACGCGATTGGAGAAATAACCGCTACTGACGCGCGGAGAATCACGCCGCAAAAAACACAATGATTTATCCGGCGGCGGCCGCGTCCGGCGCTTGGAGTGCGGTTTGAACGGGACGAAGTTTCTCATGCGTCCGCCCTGAAGGCGAGGATCCGCCGCTGCTTGACAGGATTGAAATGACGCGTTATATTATCCAGATTAAATTAATATGAATAATATAATATACGCGTTACAGCCCTTTGAAACCGTCTGTCGGGCAAAGAGACCGGAGGAAGCGCATGTCGGACTTACAAGAGAGAAAAAACGGGAATATCGCCACCCACGAAAGCGTGCGTGAGATAAAGGACGACGGCAGCTTCGTTCGCCAAAGTAACAGGTTTACGACGCCGTTCGGGGATAAAGATGGGGAATTGAAGGCGGAAAAGGGCCGCTATCGGCTTATTTGGGCGCGAATTTGTCCCTGGGCGCATCGCGCGGTGATAGTCCGGGAATTGCTCGGCCTTCAGGACGTGATAAGTTTGGGCACGGTGAACCCGGTGCGCACGCCGCTGGGTTGGGAATTCTCCTTGGATGAAGGCGGCTTGGACCCGGTGCTGAAGATTCGATATCTGCCCGAGATATACGCCCTCACAGATCCGGCTTACGAGGGGAGGGCGACCGTTCCGGCCGTGGCGGACGTGAGGTCGCGCAAAGTGGTGAACAATGATTATTTCCGCCTGACGAATTATCTGGAAACGTCGTTCAGGCCGTTTCACCGTGAGGGCGCTCCCGATCTGTACCCAGAGGATATGAGAAAGGAGATCGACGAAATGAACGATCTCCTGTTCGACGAAGTAAATAACGGAGTATACAAGGCCGGCTTCGCAGCCTCTCAGGACGCTTATGAAAAATCCTGCCAGACGCTATTCGCCCGTCTGGATTGGCTGGAAGACCGGTTGTCGGGGCGGAGGTATTTATTCGGCGGCCGGATAACGGATTCCGATATCCGGCTCTATGTGACGCTGGCGCGTTTTGACGCGGCGTATTATCTGGTTTTTCGGACAAACCGGAATCGTTTGGCGGATTTCAGGCATTTATGGGACTACGCGAGGGACTTGTACCAGACGCCCGGTTTCGGAAGCACGACTGACTTCGACGCGATCAAGCGCGGATATCAACTGGGCAATGCGGCGGAAAACCCTTTCCAGATTCTGGCGAAGGGGCCGGATTTATCCGCATGGAAGCTGCCCCACCATAGAGAGCGCCTGTAAAAATATCATGAAAAGCATAAAGATAAAGGCCCCAAAGGAATATATCAATGCGCCGGGCCTGTTGCGGCAGAGCGGAAACCTCCTCCGCGAATACGGGAAAAACGCGCTGATCGTCGCCTCCCCAAAAAGCGTGAGCGCCGCGGGGCAAGCCCTGTTCCCCTCCATGGAGGAAGCCGGAATCGAGAGAACCGTATCCATGTTTTCAGGCTATGTCACTTTTGAAAAAACTGAAAATATCGCAAATCAGCATGGCAATGCCGGAATTGACATGGTGATAGGCTTGGGCGGCGGAAGGGTGATCGACACGGCCAAGATCGCGGCTACTCTTTTGAAAGTTCCGGCGATAACCGTCCCCACGATAGCGGCGACATGCGCCGCGTGGGCCGCGGTTTCAATAGTTTATGACGGCGACGGGAAATATAAGGACGCGTTTTTCAATACGATCGGACCCGAACTGGTACTGGCGGATGCCCGCATCCTGATGGAAGCGCCGCGGCGCTTTCTCAACGCCGGAATAATAGACAGTCTGGCCAAGTGGTATGAGATCCATCCCTATCAGCAAATAGAGGGAAACGCGATTTTTTTGAGGACGATGACCCTCGTCTGCGAACAATTGAAAGAAATCCTCGAAAAAGAGGCTGATACCGTGTTTTTCAGCGACGACGCGGCGATGGGCGTCATCGACGCGGTCATATATCTCGCGGGGCTCTCCGGGAGTTTGCGGACCGACACTCTTTATCATGGCATTGCCCATCCTTTTTATTATGTACTGACTAAGTATCCTGAGAGTCATTCGATGCTGCACGGGGAAATAGTGGGATTCGGCCTCTTGCTCCAGCAGGTGCTCGAACGCAAATCCGACGAGGAAATCGGCGAAACAATCCGTCTGTTCGGGAAATTTCAAAACGCCCTTACTCTGGCCGATCTGGGGCTGGAAGGAAAAAGAAACATACTTCTGAAAATCGCGGAGGATTTATACAACAGTTATCATTCCTCCTTGAACCGTCTGGGCTATGGATATTCGGCGGACGAGATATACCGGGCGATACTCGAAACCGACTCCCTCACGAGACGGCACAGGGCAAACGTTTCCAGCGCTCCGGACATACGGCGGCCGTAAGTTCATGACGATTTTGGCGGCGTACGGGGATGTTGTAAAAACCGTGAAAGCCCTCTTGGGGAAGTGGGGGTTTTCCGGACATGACATCGACGTTATCGCCGACGTCTTAGTGAGCGCCGACATGGCGGGCATTGACTCTCACGGCATCCAAAGGCTTAGCATGTACGAAAATATTATCGCGTCGGGTATCGTACAGGTGAAAAACCGCCCGTCGGCCGAGAGGGAAACGCCTGTCACCGCCGTAGTCGACGGCAATCGCGCGATGGGGCAGACGACGGCCTGTTTTTCCGTCGGCCTCGCGATTCAAAAAGCCGAAAAAAACGGCATAGGGGCCGTGGCCGTCAAAAATTCCAATCATTTCGGAATAGCCGGCTGGTACGCCAAGAGGGCCAGCGGCAGAGGGTTTATGGGATTAGTCATGACCAACTCGCGCGCGGTCATGCCTGCCACTTTTGGCGCGGTCCCGCTGATCGGAAGCAACCCGGTGGCTTTTGCCTTTCCGAACCGGCCGCATGATTTTCTCTACGATGCCTCCAGCACGGTCGTCAGTTTCGGAAAGATAGAGGTCAAAGCGAGGGAGGGAAACGCGCTTCCCGCGCACTGGGGGTTGAATGAGCGGGGAGAGCCGACCGTAAACCCCGCCGAGGTCTTGGAAAATTTCCCGAACCGAAAAATCGCCGGGATATTTCCACTGGGCGGTCCCGGAGAGGAAAACGGAGGCCACAAGGGGTACGGACAGGGGCTGATCGTGGAAATCCTGACCGGGATTCTTTCCGGCGGGCTCATGTCCGACGGGATATCCGAGGGGAAAAGGGACGGGGCTTCCCATTTCTTCCTTGTGATGAACCCGGAGGCTTTTGGGGATTTGGGTGAGATGCAGAAGAGGTTGAACGCTTATTTTGAAAAACTCAGGACTTCGAACTTGCTCGACCCCGAGCGGAAAATTTACATTCATGGAGAAAAGGAAATTGAAAAAGAGCGCCGGTGCAGGGA
>JAISDQ010000028.1 GCA_031264605.1 Synergistaceae bacterium
AAAAAAAGGTGGTCGCGCTATATGGAAGTCGTTTGTTTGGGGTTGTCGTGCGTGGATGTGCTGGTGCGCGGGTTCGACAGAATGACGGCCTTTCGGGATGAGATATGCGAGGTCGAGTCCATAAAATTGGGCGTCGGAGGGGACGCCGTAAACCAGGCGATGACACTGTCGCGCCTCGGAGTCGGCGCCAAACTGGTCTGCGGCGTGGGGCGCGACGACGCAGGGCTTTATCTCCGGGACAGGGTTGCCGAGAGCGGTGCGGATATTTCGGGCATCCAGTACAGCGACGGTTACTCCACCGGAATTACCGTGGTGGTCATAGCGCCGGACGGACAGAGACATTTCATCGCGCCTCCCGCCGCTAACAGGCTGATGTACGAACCTGACCCCGAAGTATGCGCCGGCGCGCGCGTCGTATCGATAGCGAGCATCATGCTGCGGCCGTTCATAACCGCCGACAGCGTCCTGCGCCTTGTCAAACCCGCGTCCGAACGCGGCAGCCTCATCTGCGCGGACGTCGTGGCCCACAAAGGCCTGTGCAGTTTCGAGGATTTTTATCCCGCCCTGCCGTATATCGACTACTTCTTTCCGAACGAGGAAGAAGCCAAATCGCTCACCGGGCGGGAATCATTGGACGACATCGCCGACTTCATGACAGGGCGCGGAGTCAAAAATGTCGTCATAAAGACGGGCCGCGACGGATGTTTTCTGAAGGGCAAGGATATCAGGCTCACGGCGCCGGCGTTCGATTCGCCGGTCGTGGACACCACCGGAGCGGGCGACAATTTCGCGGCCGGTTTCATAAAGTCGCTCATAGAAGGGCGTTCCCCCGCCGATTGCTGCCGCTACGCGAACGCGGTGGCGAGCGTAGCCGTCGGCTCGGTCGGCGCGAACACCGGAGTGAAAAGCGCCGCTCAGATAGACGAATTCATAGCGGCGCACCGGCAGTTTGAGGCGAAATAGCCGAAAAATCCGAAGCTCCGTCCCATACCCATGCCGGTTTGGGATGGAGCCTCGGATTTTGTCCGTCAGTTTTTAATTATTTCACGGGAGCACTTTGGGCACAGGGAACACCAACGCGGCGCGGTAACGGATGCCTTTCCACTCGGGATACCTCTCCGCGTCGTTGTACTCCGCCTTGTTTGAAGGCGCGGCTTCGTCGTTGTACTCTATCGCTATCACCCACGTTCCGGGCCGGTCAGGCCTGAAAGCCACACGCCCCGACGCGTCCGTATTGGCGAAGAGATATTCGTTGTTTCTCTCTTCCCCCTCTTCGGACGAAGCGGGAAGAGGCGCGCCGTCGTAAGTGGCGGAGACTTTCGCGTTTCCCAGAGGCTGACCGCGCATGGTGACGAGTACCGTTATCTCGTCGCCCCATGATATCGGGCCCGTGTTCTCCGCCTGCGTTATCTCGAGAACGTCGTCGCCTCCGTACCTCTTGACGGACGACGAGTCCGCGGTCCAATTTATCAGGCTCTTGCCGTAAGCCACGGTCGGACGGGTTCCGCTGTTGAAGTCGAACCTCATCGCCACGACCGATGTGCCCGGTTTTTCAACGCTCACGCTGCCCTTGTTGTAAAACGAATCCTCCGGCTTCGCCGCGTCGGCGGGAGAGAAGGAAATCGGAGCGCCCGAGCCGTCGGCGTATTTTATCTCACCGACGAGGCTGGAGACGCCTCCGTCATGGCCAAGTTTGGCCATTCTTTCTTTGGAATAGTCGAACTTTATCAACGGTTCGGCGAGACCGACCCTGATCTCGATCGATTCTCCCGGTCCGACCTCGAATTTCTCGGGCAGAGGAACCGGAAGATGCGCTACCGCGGGCACGGCAAAGCACATCACAGTCAATGCCGATAAACTCAATACCCATGCCGCCCCAAAAGAGAACTTCTTTTTGCTGAACACTCACCATCACTCCTCATATAATCTTTGAACCATCCGAATTGAAACCCGCCCGCGCAAAACCGGCCCGTCTCAAAGACAGAAGCCGATCGCGCCCCATCAAACGCGCACTCATAAATTTCCCACTCCGCAAATGTGCTTTAAGAAATCAAACCACCTCTCTGACATATTTTGTCCCAATGAAAGCCAAGACGGACAATGGAATTTTTTTGATGGACCCTGAAACAGATATTTATAAATTAGCATCTACAAACTTTATGTTACGCGAAAGCGATGAAAAAGTCAAGAATTTCGGGTTGCGCTCAGGGCATATGCGGAGCCCGAGATTCCGCCCCCGCGCTCATGCGGTATCGTTGTTATGACTGCGTTAAGTTGATTATTCAGGGTGAGTACGGACGCGCGATGCGCGCCCCTGCAATTGAAATTATTCCGCGAAATGTCGCCCGAAAGTTGTTATTGCGAAACAAAAACTTTCGCCCATAATGAATTTCCTGGCCATGCCAGACGGCAAAAGGCGGCTGTTGAAAAAACTTGCGGACGAGAAGTGTTGTAGCTGTCAAATACAGGATACGCTCGCGTAAGCAAAGCAAAATTCCGGCGCGCAGGTTGACGCGCTGAAACAAAGAAGCTGTGTCAAAGTTTTTGCCAATAAGATCAGCACGTTGCGTCTATTGATTTTCCGCTCTCTTTACGTCGGCCGAAGAAGCGGCCGTCGCGCGCCGATTTCTCGCCGATTTCTCGGCTCTCGCCGCCGCGTCCATTAGATCGACGCTTCCCAACCACATGTAACGCATCAGCGAGGCGGAGGCGGCGAGCGACGGGGTATCGGCCTCGTTCCAGACAAAGCCTCTGTCGCGCAGTACTTCAGCTATACTCTCCCGCGCGCCGTAAAGTATGTCGTCATAGGCCGCTTTTTTCCCAGACTGGCTGTCCTTTCGCCTCACTCTTGCCCATTCGTCCCCCGTCCAGAAATAGACCTCGTAGGGATGCGATCCCTTCCACGCGATCGGTACTCTCGGCTCCATCAGGATGCCCATCCTGTCAACCCTGAAGCGCCAGCGCGATATCTCGTTCCACCGCTCGCTCTGCATCCAGGCGGCCGTGGCCCCAAGCGGCTCGGGAGGATACGGCGTATATTGCAGGTATGCCCCGGTGATCGGATCGGATCCCGCGGGCTCTCCATGGCCCGTCCGCTCCGCTTCGACCAGGAGAGGAAACGATATCACGACCGGTTCGAGAAGAAGATTGGTCGGAAGGGGCGGCTTCACAGGCAGCACCGACATCGACGGGTGGGGTTCCTTTCTCTCGCGTTTCGTGAGATACGGCCTTGGTTCCAGGCCGCTGGGCGTCTTGACGAGATCGGCGTAATGGGGGTCTATCTCCAGAGCTATATTTACCGCGATTTGCGCCCTGTCGTAGTCCCCAAGAGCGTGATGGGCGCGCGATATCAGATACCAGCCGTTCGCCGAGCGCGGATTTGCGTCGAGAAAGCCGGTCATCACGTTGATCGCGCTTTGGAACCTGCCGTTCTCCACCAGGTTGCGGCCAACCGCGAGCGTCCTGTTGATCATGTCCTCGCTCGCGGCTCTCGCCATTTCCTCAGCCTCCCGGCGCTTTGCCTCCGCCGCGTTTTTAGCGTCGCGTTTCGCTTTCTCGCGAGCCCTTTTTGCGGCCTCGGCCTTACGCCGTTGTTCGCGCCGCGCCGCTTCTTCCTTCTCACGCTTGGCCCGCTCGGCCGCGGCCGCGTTCGCGGCGTCGTTGCCGCCCGGCTGGCTCTCCGTTACGCTCTCATCCGGCGGAGAATTTGTGTCGGCGTCCGACCGGCTCGCCGGCACGAACGTGAAATATCCGGCGGATAACAGGAATACGAGAAACAGTATAAAAATTTTTTTTATCGTTCCAGCGCTTGTTTTGGCATCATCGCCGCCGGGCATCGCGGTTCCTCCTTGTTTTTTAAAAAGTGCTCTTTGCCTTGCGGGGCCCGAGAAGCGGCGCGGACAGCGCGTCGCCGAGCTGTATAGGCGCGTCGCCCGACTCCTTGACGACCTCGACAACGCCGTCCCGTCCCTTGACGAATATCACCCGCACCCGTCCCACTATCTGCGGGAAGTGCATCTCCGGGGTATCGGGCGCGACCGTGCGCACCGAGGAAGCTCGCGTCACGGAGAGAATGTCGCCAACTTCCACGCTGTCCTCCGCTCCAAGGTCTATATGATATATTTTATCAGTCTTCTTCTTAGGCACTGACAGCGATCCGTCCACCCGCTCGGCGCGCGCAACGATGCGCCCGACGATGCGGTATCCGTTATAGCCGGCCAGTACGTCGTCCATGCCCTCGTCCATAGCGCGCCGGAGAGCGGGCCAATAGGGGCTCTTTTCGAATTTCTCCCAATAAACCGGCCCTCGCTCCATCACGTCGTTGTACAGCACATAATGCCTGTTGTCGCGCTCCCGCACCACAGTATCGTAGATGAGTTTCTTCGCCGCGTTGTACACGTATATGTGCAACGCGGCATCCCAGCGCACTTTGGAGCCTAGGCTATCCTTTTTATAATAGTTGAACTGATCGAGATTGATCTCGATCACGAGGTCGTTGCGCGACGATCCCATCATGTCCCAGTAGTCCGGGTTTGCGCCCGACACCTCTCCGACGTTCACGCGCGGCATCTCGCGCATTCGCCTAAGCATGTAGCTGGTCATTTTTTCCGACAGGATGTCCCCCGGGTAATACTTGTTCATCCAGACGCGGAACTCGGTGTTGTTGGCGACGGGCGTCACGAGGGCGACGGAGACGCGCTCGCCTTTGTCGAGCGCGATGGCTTCAGCCGCGCACGTCCACGCGGCGCACACAAACACCGCCATAGCGGCTTGGAACGCGAACCTCGCCGCGAATTTCATGATATTGATTCCGAACTTCATCGCACGCCGCCCTCCACACTTGTTTGCGTAGATCATATTATCAATATCGGCAATCGGACGGAAAATAGTGAGAGCGCCGAGGGATGAAATACAGAGGCTAAACGCCGGCCGTCCGCGCGATGGCGTTTATATCCAGTTGACGCTCCATACGGTCGGCCAATTCGTCAAGCGCCTCGTCTATCCGCTTCTCGTAGGCCAGGCGTTCGCGGCCCATCCCCTCGCCGCTCCGCCATGCCGAGAGAAAACGGGCCCGATACGAATCGCTCGTAAACAGCCCGTGAATATAACAGCCGAACGCGCGCCCATCCTCGCTGAAAGCTCCCTCCGCGGCACCGTCCAGGTAAAACATAGGCGACGACGCCCCCGGCCCGCCCGTGGAACCCATGTGAATCTCGTATCCGGAGACGGCGTCGCTTTTTTCGGTATGAGCCACAAAGCGCCGCAGCGTCTTGAGAGGTTCCATCACGGTGGAAACGTCGATCAGCCCCAACCCCTGGATTGTCCTCGGTTCGGGGTTTTCCGCGGCGTGAGGGTCCGAAATTGTTTTGCCCAGCATCTGATACCCTCCGCAGACGCCAAGGACACGCCCGCCTCTTCGAAGGTGCGCCGCTATGTCCACGTCCCAACCCTGCGCCCTCAGAAATTCCATATCGCCTATGGTGGATTTTGTGCCCGGGATTATCACGAGGTCGCCGTCGCCGGGCACGGGCTCTCCCGGCTTTACATACGCGAGGCTGACGTCAGGTTCCGCGGAGAGGGGGTCGAAGTCGTCGAAATTTGAAATGCGCGAAAGCGCGAGGACGTAGATTCTGATCTTTCTTCCAGGGCCGTCCGCCCGGCCCGTTATCCGATTGGTTCCGCCCGCGAGCGCGAGCGTGTCCTCGGCGGGAAAACGCGACGCGCCCTCGAACCACTTAAGCACGCCGAAACAGGGCAGTCCCGAGCGCTCCCTTATGATGTCGAGAGCTGGCTCCAGGACGCCTAAGTCTCCCCGGAACTTGTTCATTATGTATCCCTTGAGCAATGGGCGCTCGCCGTCGGGCAGGAGCGTCCACGACCCTATGATCGACGCTATCGCCCCGCCCCGGTCGATATCAGCCACGAGAACCACGGGAACATTCGCCTCGCACGCGAAACCCATGTTCGAAATGTCCCCCGATCTCAGGTTCACCTCCGATATGCTGCCGGCCCCCTCGACGACAACGAGGTCGGCCCGGCCGCGCAGGCGGCTGTAACTTTCCATCACGCGCGGCATGAGCGTGCGTTTGTAATCGAGGTAATCCGCGGCGGTCACGGTAGCCCGCGCGTGTCCCTGCACCACGACCTGGCTTCCCTTGTCGCTCTCGGGCTTCAAAAGCACCGGGTTCATGTCGTTCACCGGTTCGACCCTGCACGCCCTCGCCTGAAGCGCCTGGGCGCGCCCTATCTCTCCCCCGTCGGCCGTTATGGCCGCGTTGTTTGACATATTCTGCGGCTTGAACGGAAGCACGCTCAAGCCGCGGCGCGTAAACAACCGGCACAGGCCCGCGACTACGAGAGACTTGCCCGCGTCGGAAGCCGTTCCCTGTATCATGAGCGCGCCCTCAGACGAACGCACCGGGAAACGCTCCCCTCATCTTTTCGCGCCGCGAAGTTCCAGCGACTTCTGCATGTCGAACAGCGCGGCGTGCTGCGCTTTCATGCGCGATATCTCGCCGCGGAGGCGGTTTTGCTCCGCGCTGAGACGTTCGCTGTCCAGAAGGAGGGCCATCCATTCGAAAACAGGATGAGACTTCGCGTTGCGCAGTTGGGCGCGCGCCCGCTCTATTTGCTCCCTCAGCGCAGCCCTGTTCTTTCTCATCGCGCCGATGTTGCACGGAAAATCGTAACTGTCCGGATAATCGTCCGACATAATGAGCAGCGCTTTCAGGCGGAAAAGATCCCCGTTGGCGTACGCCGCGCAGGCGCCCGGCCAGAACGATCTTACTTCGTCGCTCTGATCCGGGTTTATTTCCGGGTGGAGCTTGCGGCAGAGCGCGCGGAATATCACTCTCGTCTCGTTCTCGTCCTCCGACGGGGCAAACGACGAAAAACGCGCTTTCGCGTTCTCTATCTGATACAGCTCGTGGACCAGTCTCGCGTCCCATTCCTTGAAATCGCTCTCGACCCTGTAATTTACGTCGTTCCATAAGACCGTTTCGCCCTTGTCGATGTTGGAACGAAGCAGCGCTATCCTGCGGCGGGTTTTCATGACGCCGACCTGCGCCTGAAGCAGTTCCACCCGCAAAGCGCCGACTTTGATGAGGTAATTGTTCTGGGTGCGGGGAATGACCACCCTGTTGATAAATTCAATATCCTCGAAAAGAGCAGCAAGCTCGCTCCGCAGATCGCGCAGTTCTTTGTATAGAATTTCAAAATCAGGAGCGATATAATTCTGTTCTTCGTGATGACCGCTCATAGGGCGACCCCTTTTCAGACATCGAACGTATTCGAAATTTTATCGTACCGTATTTTACATCAAAAATCTGAAACAAATACAGGCAAATAACGTATTCACCGAAAAGATATATAATTTAACGGGGGTGCTTTTCATGGCAAAATCTGTTTTCGCGGACGGCAAAATGAGCATGGCGGATTTCATCAATTGGGTGGAGTCGATGCCGGGAGAAACGGCGGCGCACAGGGTACTGCCGGCGCGCGCGGCTCGCTTCGCCGATTGGCCTTCGGTCGACCCCGGTATAATCCGTTCTCTATCCTCGCGCGGGATTGAAAAACCCTATTCCCACCAGGCGCTCGCGATCCAAACGGCGCTTCTCCGCAAAGATTTCGTGATAGTGACCCCCACAGCGTCGGGAAAAACTCTGTGCTACAACATACCGGTGCTCGATACGGTCATCAAATCGCCGAACTCGCGGGCGATTTATCTTTTCCCCACGAAAGCGCTCTCCCAGGATCAACTGTCGGAACTGCACGAAATGATCGAGGAAATGAAACTGGACGTGCGCACCCACACTTACGACGGCGACACTCCCGGCGACGTCAGGACAAAAATCCGCAAGTCGGGGCATATCGTGATAACAAACCCCGACATGCTGCACACCGGCATACTGCCCCACCACACAAAATGGAAGGACCTGTTCGAGAACCTGAGCTACGTCGTGATTGACGAACTGCACACGTACAAGGGAATATACGGCTCGCACCTCGCGCTCATAATTTCGCGCCTTCTCCGTATCTGCGAATTTTACGGTTCGCGCCCGTCGTTCATATGCTGCTCGGCCACGATAGCGAACCCGCGCGAGCTGGCGTCCAAATTGACGGGGCGGGAGATGGAACTGATATCGGAAAACGGGGCTCCCTCGGGGGAGCGGCACATAATTTTCTACAACCCGCCCGTCGTGAACCAGCAGTTGGGCATCAGGCACTCGTCGCTCTTCGAATCGGCGAGAATAGCCGTCGCGGCTGTGAGGAACGGGATACGCACCATCGTATTCAGCCGTTCGCGGATAAACGTGGAACTTCTCCTGAAATACATACAGGACGCCGCCGTGAGATACCGCATACCTGAAGAGAGAATAGCGGGATACAGGGGAGGTTATCTCCCCAACGAACGCAGGGCCATAGAACGCGGACTGCGCGGCGGCGACATCCATTGCGTAGTCAGCACCAACGCTCTCGAACTGGGAATAGACATCGGGTCGCTGGAACTGGCCGTGCTGCACGGCTATCCGGGAAGCGTCGCCTCGGCGTGGCAGCAGATGGGGCGCGCCGGACGGCGTGCGGAAAGCGGCGTTTCGGCCGCCGTCATGGTGGCCTCGTCACTCACGTCCGACCAGTTCCTCGCGATGAACCCGTCCTATTTTTTTGGGGCGTCGCCGGAGCACGCGCGCGTGAACCCGTCGAACCCGTACATTCAGATTGGGCATATCAAATGCTCTTCGTTCGAACTGCCGTTTTACGAGGGTGAGAAATTCGGCGGCGAGGACGTGAGCGAGGCCCTGGATTTCCTCGCGCGCAACGACGTGCTGCACAACACGGAGGGCCGGTATTTCTGGCAGGAGGACTCGTACCCGGCCGCGTCGCTCTCGCTCCGCAGCGCGACGAGCGAGAATTTCGTGATACACGACGTCACCGACGCCTCGAACCCCGTCGTGATAGGCCAGATGGACCGCAAGACGGCGCCGACGCTGATATTTCCCCAGGCGATATACTTCCACGCCGGGGAGGCATATCAGGTGGAGGAACTCGATCACGAGGAAATGCGATGCTACGTCAAAAAGGTGAACGTCGACTACTACACCGACGGAGACGCGTCCGCCCGCATCGAGGTGCTGGACGAAATGGGGCGCGCCGGCAATATGGGCTGGGG
>JAISDQ010000247.1 GCA_031264605.1 Synergistaceae bacterium
AAAAGGAGTAAAAAAGGCTCCACAAAGAGCCCAAAACAAGAGTTGAAATTATAATATCTGTTCCATAAAACCCTCAATGAGGGATAAGGCAATCTTAAAGTCGGTTTTTAGAGGTTCCCCTTTATATTTACGGGAGCTGTAGGGATGAATAAACGGCAGGCTTTGAGCATTATTTTCAGTTGCACCACAGCATATCAAAATAATTTAGAGAGCAAAAACGTCCTGTTTGCTTTTGGCAGCAGAGGAAAATGCTCTTTTTTTGAAACAGCCTTCCCTTCGCATAATTTCAAACACCTCTCCGGCGTAATTTCCAATCTAATCGGCGTCACAATTTTACAATGCCAGCATAGACCGCCGATTGACTGTCGAACAATTATCTTTCTCCGACAACGGCACAACGCAGCGGTTTATACGTCCCGAACACGGCCATTAAACAGGCCGGATTTGTCAAGCTTATGTAACTGCCCATTGAAGCGCGGGCCGGGTTCCCGATTCTGAATATTTCCCTTACGCCGTCATGCTATAATTCTTTTTGTTTTTAAATTTAAAGCGACGGAACAGCGCTTATGGGACTGTGCGTTGAGATGATGGATAACTGGCTTCGCACTCCTGACGGGTTCAAGGATTATCTGCCGGGAGAGTATTATTTCAAAAAACAGATAGAGGACAGCTTCGAGTCGGTGTTTCACGGCTACGGTTATTCGTCGGTGGGTACTCCCGCGCTCGAATACATGGAAGTTTTCACCGACAAGGGGAGCATCGATCCCGCCCAGACGTACAGGCTGCTCGACAGGGACGGCGACATACTCGCGCTTCGCGCGGACGTCACCCCTCCCATCGCGCGCGTCGTCGCCATGAATTACTCCGACGACGAGATGCCGATGCGCTTTTGCTACGTGCAGGACGTGTACCGGTGCAGTCCCAGCTATCAGGGGAGACAGCGCGAGATAACGCAGGCGGGCATAGAGCTTATCGGCGCGTCGGGCGACGACGCGGACGCCGAAACTCTCGCGGTGGCCATTGACGCCCTCCGCTCCGCCGGGCTCGACGATTTTCGCGTCGACGTCGGACAGGCTCTCTTTCTCCAGGGAGTGCTGGAAGAGAGCGGCCTGGACCCTCAGGTCGGCGGCGCGCTGCACGCCTGCGTCATAGACCGGGATTTCGTGGCCGCCGAACGCGTCGGGCGCGAAAACGGCGTCCCGGGGAACGTCATGCGCCTCCTGTCGGACCTTCCGCTTTTCAGCGGGGGGGCCGGCATGCTCGATGAGGCGCTGTCAGGGACGGAGGGCGAAAAGTCGCGTTCGGCCCTGCTCAACCTCAAAAACATTCATTCGGCGCTCGTCGACTACGGTTTCGAAAAGTACGTCAGTTTTGACCTGAGCATGGCCGGCAATATGGATTACTACACGGGAATAATATTCAGAGGCTACACGTCGGGAATGGGGTTTTCGATACTCGACGGCGGGCGCTACGACGGTCTCCTGGGCCGTTTCGGGCTGCCGCGGCCTTCGGTTGGGTTCATAATAAAAGTTCACAACGTCGCGGGAGCTTTGGGCAAGCTCAACGGGCGGAAAAACAGCCCCAGCCCCGACCTGCTTATCGCGTGGGATCACGCGGGGCGGGCGAACGCCATGGCGGAAGCGGCGCGTTTGCGCGCTTCAGGAAAAAAGATCGTCTCGTCGTTCATCGGGGCTGACCTCGAAGCCAATATCGAGTTCGCGCGCGGCAGAGGGATAAGAAACATCTGCTGTTTCGAGGGAGCGGCCAAACGGACGTTCCGCGTGGAGGACGACGGTTGAGGCCGCTCGTGGTGGCGCTCACCAAAGGACGCCTGACCGGGGACGCCGTAAACCTGTTCAGCCGCGCCGGAATTTTGAGCGACGGAATGAAATCGGAACTCGCCGCGCTCGAAAAAAAATCGCGCCGGCTGATTTTTTCGAGCGCCGATTCGGACTTCCGGTTCTTCCTCGCCAAGGCTTCGGACGTGCCGACATACGTGGATTACGGAGCGGCCGACGTCGGCGTGGCGGGCAAGGATACCCTCATGGAGGGGCGGAGGAACCTGTACGAGGTTCTGGATCTCGGTTTCGGGGCGTGCACGATGGTCGTGGCCGGTCCCGAGGGGGAACGCGACCGCCTGAAGCGCGGAAACAATCTGAGGGTGGCGACCAAATACCCGCGCGCGGCCCTCGACTACTTTGTGCGCCGCAAACAGCAGACGGTCGAAATAATTATGCTCGGCGGCTCGGTGGAGCTGGCCCCCGTCACAGGGCTCTCGGACGTTATAGTGGACATAGTGGAGACCGGAAGCACTCTTCGCGAAAACGGTCTGACAGTGCTCGAGGAAATAGCTCCGATATCGGCCCGGCTGGTTGTGAACAGGGCCAGCATGAAGACGGAGCGCGAAAGGATCGCCCAAATGATTAAAAAATTGAAAGCGGCGCCGCGATGAAAGACATATACAGCCTCGCGAGGCGCGACCTCGGGGATGTGGAACCGTACCGGCCCGCGCCGCTTGCCGACGGGATAAAGCTCGACGCCAACGAAAGTCCTTGGAACCTGCCGGAGAATATCAGGCGTAAACTGACGCGGTGGCTCGATGATACCGAAAACCTGAACCGTTACCCGGATACCGGCAGCACGGCGCTTCGCGGGAGCATAGCGCGGCATTGGGGCGTGACGCCGTCAAACGTCGCCTGCGGCGTGGGTTCCGATCAATTGATAGACATGATATGCCGGGTTTTTTTGGAACCGGGCGACCGCGTCGCGACGTTCGAGCCGACGTTCGGAATGTACGCGGTCACGGCGCGGCTGAATCACGGCGGGGCGGTGTCCGTTCCCGTGGGTTATGAAACCAGCTCGGCGCGCGAACTGCTCGCCGCGGCCGCCGACAGCGACGCCAAGATAATATTTGTCTGCTCGCCCAACAATCCCACCGGACGGGCGATGTCCGACGACGCCGTGCGCCATATTCTCGAAAACGCCGAGTGCGTGGTCGTCTTGGACGAGGCGTACGCGGATTTCAAAGGTACTTCGTTCGTGGGCCGGATCGCTGAATTTCCCAACGCGATCGTCATCCGCACTTTTTCCAAGGCTTACGGACTCGCGGGAATCAGGGTCGGCTACGCCATTGCCGATGAACGGGCGATAGACCTGATAAATACGGCGAGGCCGCCGTTCAACATCCCGACCGTATCCCAACTGCTGGCGGAATGGGCGATGGACGAGGCGGACGAGTACGCCGCGAGGGCGAAAAGCCTCGCGGGCGCGCGCGGCCGGCTGATCGAAACGCTCGCGCCGATAGACTGGTTCGACGCCGAACCGTCCGACGCCAATTTCGTCCTGCTCACGAGCCGTTTCGACATAGCGCCGCTGCTCGAGGCCGGGGGCGTCCGGGCGAGAGATTTCGGCGTTCGGGACGGCATACGCCGCGTCCGCTTGACGGTGGGCACGGACGAAGAAAATAAAAAAGTGGGTGATCTGCTGTGCGCCGCTCGTCCGAAGTGAAAAGAGTCACCAGGGAAACCGACGTAACGGTCAAAATCGACCTCGACGGCAAGGGAAGGGCCGACGTATCGACCGGGATCGGTTTTTTCGACCACATGCTCGTCAACGTCGCGAAGCACGGATTTTTCGACCTCGTCATAGAGGCGAGAGGCGACCTCCACGTCGATTGCCACCATACCGTCGAGGACGTGGGGATAACGCTGGGGCAGTCGATCTTCAAAGCGCTCGGCAATCGTGAAGGCATCGCGAGGTACGCGAGCGAGACCGTTCCGATGGAGGACGCGCTCATACTCTGCGCCCTCGATATGTCCGGCAGGCCGTATCTGGCGTTCGACTGCGGGTTCCCGTCCGAGAAGATAGGCGAGATGGATACCGAAACGATAGAGGAGTTTTTCAGGGCGGTATGCCTCCACGCGGGGCTGAATCTCCATGTCAGGGCGCTCGCGGGAAAAAACGGCCACCATATCGCGGAGGCGGCTTTCAAGGCGTTCGGCCGCGCCATGGACAAAGCTTCGTCGATAGACCCGCGGGTCTCCGGGGTGCTGTCGACGAAGGGCACGCTTTAGGAGAGCCGCGATGATAGGGATAATCGACTACGGGATGGGCAACCTCCAGAGCGTGTCGAACGCTTTCCGCGCGCTCGGTTTCGGCGCGTTTATCGCGTCGCGCCCGGACGAACTCGATCGCGCGGACAGAATAGTGCTGCCCGGCGTCGGCGCGTTCGGGGGAGGGATCGCGGAGCTGCGGCGCGGCGGCTGGGACAGACGCGTCAAAGAATCGGCCGAAGCGGGGATGCCCCTGATCGGCATCTGCCTCGGAATGCAACTGATGTTCGAGAAGAGCTGCGAAAACGGATGTCACTCGGGGCTTGGCCTGTTTCCGGGGCGGGTGGAGCGCATAGCGGACGGATTTTCGCCGGACGGCAAAAAACTCAAGATACCGCAGATCGGCTGGAACAAGCTCGAAATGAGAAAAAAATCCGCGATACTGACCGGCTCGGACGGCGTTTACGTCTATTTCGTCCACTCGTATCACGCAGTGACGGAACCGGAATACGTGTCGTCGGTCACGTCTTACGGCGCCGACATCACCGCGTCCGTCGAGCGCGGAAACGTGTTCGGCATGCAGTTTCACCCCGAAAAGAGCGGCGAGCGGGGACTCGGCATATTGAGAAAGTTCGCGGAATTGAAGGGCGGCTTATGATTTTATACCCGGCGATAGATATCATGGGCGGGAGGTGCGTGCGCCTCAGGCAGGGAGATTTCGCGCAAGCGACCGAATATTCGGCCGATCCGGCGGAACAGGCCCTCGAATGGGAACGCCTCGGCGCGGAATACATTCACGTCGTAGATTTGGACGGCGCGCGTCACGGCGAGAGCCGCAGCGACGGCAGCATCCGAAGCGTGGCGGCCGCCGTTTCCGTGCCGATACAGAGCGGCGGCGGAATCAGGAGCATGAACGATATAGAGCGCCGGTTTTCCTGCGGCGTGTACCGCGTGATACTGGGAACCGCGGCGGTCAGGGACGCGGAACTGGTGCGCGGCGCTGTGCGCGAATTCGGCGATCGCGTCGCCGTGGGCGTGGACGCAAAAAACGGCGTCGCGGCGGTCGAAGGCTGGGGCCAAGCCGGTTCGGTGACTGTGATGGAACTGTGTTCGCGGATGAAAGACGCGGGCGTGAAGGTGATAATCCACACCGACATCGCCCGCGACGGGATGATGACCGGCCCGAACCTCGAAGCGTCTAAGGCCCTTGTCGGGCTGAAATGGTTCGACGTGATAGTGTCGGGCGGTGTGGCGTCGATGGACGACCTCCGCGGCGCGCGCGACATCGGGGCGAGCGGAGCCGTGATCGGCCGCGCTCTGTACAACGGAGCGATCAGCCTTGAAGAGGCTGTCCGCGTTTTCGGAAAGGAGCCGCGCGAACGATGCTTGCCAAAAGGATAATCCCGTGCCTCGATGTCGACAGGGGCCGGGTGGTCAAGGGGATAAATTTCGTGAATTTGGCGGACGCCGGCGACCCTGTAGAAGCGGCTTCCGCGTACGACAAAGCCGGCGCGGACGAACTGGTGTTTCTCGACATCACCGCGTCGTCCGACGGGCGCGATACTATTGTCGGTCTCGTGCGCCGCACGGCCGAAAGGGTATTCATCCCTCTCACCGTGGGCGGCGGCGTCCGCAGCGTGGAGGATTTCAGAAAGATTTTGAACGCCGGAGCGGACAAGATATCCGTCAATTCGGCGGCGCTGCTTCGCCCGGAGCTGATTTCGGAGGCGTCGGCGTTTTTCGGCGCGCAGTGCGTAGTGGTGGCGATAGACGCGAAACGCCGCGATAACGGCAACGGCTGGGACGTTTACATGAACGGCGGACGCCTTGAAACCGGCCGCGAGGCGGTAGCGTGGGCGCGCGAGGCCGAACGCCTCGGGGCGGGCGAGATATTGCTCACCAGCATGGATTGCGACGGAACAAAGAACGGCTACGACGTAAAACTGACAAGGGCGGTTTCCGACGCGCTGGATATTCCCGTAATAGCCTCCGGGGGCGCTGGAACGCCGGAGCACTTTTACGAGGCGCTGTCGGACGGCGGCGCGGACGCGGCCCTCGCGGCGTCGCTCTTTCACTATGGAGAGCTGGAGATCGCGGAGCTGAAGCGTTACCTCGCGGGACGCGGCCTCCCGGTCAGGATTTGAGAGGCCGTCATGCTGTACGACAGCGCCCGGTTGGATGATATAGCTTTCGGCACGGATGGGCTTGTGCCCACGATAACTCAGGACGCGGACACGCGCGAGGTGCTGATGCTCGCGTGGATGAACCGCGAATCCCTGCAAAAAACGCTCGATACCGGCATGGTCCACTATTACAGCCGCTCGCGCGCCTGCCTGTGGCTGAAGGGCGAGACGTCGGGACATTTTCAGAAAGTAAGGGAAATTCGCCGCGACTGCGACAGCGACGCCCTTCTTATCTTGGCCGAGCAGACCGGCGCCGCGTGCCACACCGGAAACCGCTCCTGCTTTTACCGCGATCTCGCGGGCGAAAACGTCCCGGAACCGACCGAACCGGCCCGGCCCGCGCGTCACGAGGATATCCTTTCGGCCCTGCAAAGCGTCATAGAGGACAGGAGGGCGCACCCGAAAGAAGGTTCGTACACCAATTACCTCTTCGAGAAGGGCATCGACAAGATGCTGAAAAAAGTCGGAGAGGAGTCCGCCGAGATAATCATAGCGGCGAAAAACCCAAGCCAAAGCGACCTCGTAGGCGAGATCGCCGACATGATGTTCCACGTATCGGTAGTTCTGGCCGAACGCGGCTTAAGTTGGCGCGACATCTGCGCGGAGCTGGAGCGCCGGCGGAAAAAATAAATTTATCACTCATCTTTTTCCTCGATTTCCTTTGAGAATTTACAATGAAAGAATAGGACAGCGGATAGCTGGAAAATGTAACTATATAAACCTCATTGTGATAAACTTTGAGCGGTTTTCAAACTCTGAAAGAAAAAGAATTGAACGGAGGGATTCTGATGAAACTTGGCGCTTGCACGTGGCTTTTTTCGGATCTCACTCT
>JAISDQ010000034.1 GCA_031264605.1 Synergistaceae bacterium
TCAGCTGCTCTGCCTGCTGAGCTACACCGGCGCTGTCCCGTTCCAAAACGTCCCGTCCAGAAAGCGGCACGATACGTATTCTACTAGATTTTCACGTAACGTCAAGTACGAAATTTGGCTGATATGCGGCCCTATTTCTGGGGATTATTATAATTTTACTTGTCCGCCAGCAGAGAATCCATCCAGGAGGACAATTTTTTTTCCTCATCGGAGGCGGCGAGCGATTCGCGAAGTTCCGACACGTGGCGTATGGATTCGTCTAAAGTCCGCAGGCAATCGGGGTCTGTCGCCTGACTTGCGTCGATGGAGAGAAATTCCGCGCCGGAGACGGTTTGCGATAATCTCGATATCTCGTTTTTCAGGGTTTCCAGTTCGGCTTGATACTCGGCCCTTTTTTGAGGCCCCGTATTATCGTCGGCGCAGGACGCGCATATCGCCCTCATGGCGCGCAGTGAGCCGAGTATGCCGCGCAGCGCCGCGTCGGTCTGGAGTACCGCGCTCATCACCTCGGCTCTCGAGGACGTGACTTTTCTGAGCGACGTGAAGTCTCCGTTGGCGGCCCGCCTGTACGCCGATAGAATATACAATCTTTCCGTTCCGCTTGCGTTCTTCATGTATTATATTATACGACTTTTTATCTTCTTCTCCATTAACGCGGCAAACCTGTTAAAATTATATTCATAACGAAACATTCAGGGGAGGCGTAAGATGAGTCTGGCAACGTTCAGGGGCGGCATACATCCGCCCGGCAGTAAGTTTATGACCGAAAACAAGGAAATCGAGATGCTCGTTCCGAAGGGAGAACTCGTTTACCCCATGTCACAGCATCTCGGGGCGCCTTGCGTTCCAATCGTAAAAAAAGGCGACAGGGTTCTGACAGGGCAGAAGATAGCCGATACCGACGCGTTCGTCTCGGCCCCGATCATGTCCTCGGTATCGGGAACCGTGAAGGATATCGGGAACCGCATGACCATATCGGGCGCGCTCGAAACTTGCGTCATAGTAGAAAGCGACGGCCTGTTCGAACACGGCGCGTCCCTGCTGCCCCACAGGGATTTCAGGGAACTCGAACCCGCGGAATGCGTAAAGATAATTCGCGAAGCCGGGATAGTGGGCATGGGAGGCGCTACGTTCCCCACTCACGTGAAACTCTCGCCGCCTCCCGGCAAAAAGATAAAATGGATAATAGTCAACGGGGCGGAATGCGAACCGTTTCTCAGCTGCGACAACAGGCTCATGATAGAACATCCCGAACCGATCATCGGGGGGCTCGAAATATGCCTGCACATATTTCCCGAGGCCGAGGGAATCATCGCCGTCGAAAACAATAAACCGGAAGCCATCAGGCGTCTGACGGGCGAACTTTCCGAACACGGGGCCAATATCAGGGTAGCGCCGCATGACGTGAAATACCCGCAGGGCGCGGAGAAGATGCTCATACTCACGGTCACCGGACAGGAAATACCCCCTGGGGCCCTGCCGGCGGAAGTGGGCTGCCTCGTGCTCAACGTGAGCACGCTGACGCATATCTGGCACGCGGTGACCGACGGAACGCCCGTGCTCGACAGAGTGGTATCCGTCGCGGGCGACGCCGTGGCGTCTCCCAAAAACATCATCGCGCCTCTGGGGACTTCGGTCAGGGAACTCGTCGACGCCGCCGGCGGTTTTTCCCGCGAGCCGGCGAGAATACTCTCGGGAGGTCCCATGATGGGCATATCCATGAGGTCAATAGACGTTCCCATAGTAAAAGGAACCTCGGGCATACTGGCGCTCTCGCCGAAATACGCCCCCACGTTCGATGAATCCAACTGCATCCGCTGCGGCAGGTGTATCACGGCATGCCCGATGGGCCTGTGGCCCTCGGAACTCGACAAAGCGGTGCGGCTGCGGCAGTATTCGAACTTTGAGCAAAACGGCGGCATGAACTGTATCGAATGCGGAAGCTGTACTTACGTCTGCCCGTCGCGGCGGTTTCTCACACAGACTTGCAGAGACGGCAAAGCCGGAGTCATGGCCGAACGCGTGAAGCAGAAAGGCATAGGTGCGAAGTGATGGACAAGCCGCTTGTAATAGCCAGCTCGCCTCATATCCGCGCCGAAATGAGCACGCAAAAAATAATGGCGAACGTGATAGGCGCGCTCATCCCGGCGGGCTTGGCGTCGATATATTTCTTCGGCCCGCGGGCGGCCGCGATAGTCGCGGTCTGCGTGGCCTCGTGCGTGATATCGGAAGCCGCATGGCAGAAACTGTCGGGCGGAAAAATCACCGTCTCCGACCTCTCCGCCACTCTGACGGGCCTGCTTCTCGCGTATAACCTGCCTCCTTCGGTTCCGCTCTGGATGGGCGCGATAGGCGGCGTGTTCGCCATGATAATCGTAAAACATTTCTTCGGCGGGCTCGGACAGAACATCGTGAATCCGGCCCTCGCCGGCAGGGCGGTTATGCTGTCCTGCTGGCCAGTCGCCATGACGACGTGGACGACGCCGTGGGTGGACGGAGTGAGCGGGCCGACGCCCCTTGCCGTAATAAAACTCTCGGGCGGCGCTCTGCCGCGGCTCGCGGATATGTTCATCGGCAGGATAGGCGGCTGTATAGGAGAAACGTCCTCAATAGCGCTCCTGCTCGGGGGAGCGTATCTTATATGGAAGGGAATCATTTCCTGGAGGATACCGGCCGTCTATATAATCACGGTCGCGGTACTGTCGGCGCTGTTCGGGCGCTCCGGCGGGCCGGTCGTCGAAATTCTGTCGGGCGGACTCATCCTGGGCGCGTTTTTCATGGCGACCGATTACGCGACCTGCCCGATGACGCCTCCGGGACAGATCGTTTTCGCGTTCGGCTGCGGCCTGATCGCCTCGCTTATAAGGACTTTCGGAGGTTATCCCGAAGGAGTTTCGTACTCGATTCTGATAATGAACCTCGCCGTTCCGATCATCGACAGGCTGACGCCGCCGCGGGTTCTGGGGGAGGCGAAACGCCATGCCTCAAAGTAACGCGAAAAACGCGCAAAAAATAATATCGCTCGGCGTGACGCTTTTTATAATTACCGTCGTCACCGGGCTGATTCTGGGAGTGGTGCACGACGTCACTCTCGAACCGATACGCCTCACGCAGGAACGGCTCAAGGCCGAAGCGTTGAGGGGCGTGCTGCCCGACGCGGAGGAATTCAGAACTGTGGAAAAAGTACAAAAAACCGAAGACGCCGGCCCCATTGTAATTGACGTTCAGCAAGCCCTTGCGGGCGGAAAAACCCTCGGCTACTGCCTCACGGTCGCGTCGCGCGGTTACGGCGGCACAATCGAACTCGCGGCAGGAATAACTAACGACGGAAAACTCAGAGGCATCCGTATTTTAAATCACTCGGAGACGCCGGGCCTGGGAGCCAAATCCGAAGAGAAGGATTTTTACGAACAATTCAGGGACAGCGATAAAGTGACCGTCGTCAAAAGGGAACCGGCCGCGCCGGGCGAAATAATGGCCATTTCGGGCGCCACCATCACGTCGACCGCCGTGGCGGACGGCGTTAACGCCGCTCTGGAATATTGGCGCGGTTATCTTGCCGAAGGAGAATGAAGATGAATCCTCTTAAAATTATCAAAAACGGCGTCATCACCGAAAATCCCACGCTGGTGCAGTGCATCGGGCTGTGTCCCACGCTCGCCACATCCACCAGCGCGGCCAACGGCATCGGCATGGGAATAGCCGCCACCGCCGTTCTCGTCGGCTCGAACGTCGCCATCGCCGCGATTCGGAAATTCGTGCCCGACGAGATACGCATACCGATATTCATAGTCCTGATAGCCGGTTTCGTGACCGTAATCCAGCTTCTCATATCGGGATTTTTCCCCGACCTCGACAAATCGCTCGGGATATTTATACCGCTCATCGTGGTGAACTGCATCATACTCGCCCGCGCGGAAGCGTTCGCCTTCAAGAACGGCGCGCTAGACTCCATGTTCGACGGAATCGGGATGGGGCTGGGTTTCACGATAGCGCTGACCGCGATAGGCATGTTCCGCGAACTGCTGGGCAGCGGAATGGTGTTCGGCGTCAAACTGACTCCCGCCGGTTTTCAGCCGGGACTTCTGGTGATACTTCCCCCCGGAGGGTTTATAACGCTGGGGATTTTCATGGGGTTGTTCCGAAGATATCAGGACTGGAAATCCTCGCGGCAGGGCCGGCCCGCGCCCGCTCACGCCGCGGGATGCTCCGGATGCGCCATGTCCGGCCAATGCGGCGCCGCCGCGAAAGGAGGCGCCGATCGATGAGTCTGCTCTGGATTTTCCTCGGCTCGATATTCGTAAACAACATAATTCTGTCGCGCTTCCTCGGCAACTGCCCGTTTCTGGGCGTCTCCACAAACGGCGAAACCGCCAGGGGAATGGGCGTCGCGGTGATATTCGTGCTGGTGCTGGCGGCGATAATGACGTGGCTAGCGTACTACCGCGTGCTGGTTCCGCTTCACATGGAATATCTGTACACCCTCTCGTTCATACTGATAATAGCGGCGTTGGTGCAGTTCGTGGAATTGGCGCTGAAGAAGATAAACCCCGCGCTCTATAAATCGCTAGGTATATTCCTGCCCCTCATCACGACCAACTGCGCCGTGCTGGGCGTAGCGGTCATCAACATGAACGAAGGGTACGGCCTCCTGGCTTCCATCGTGAACGCTCTCGGGTCGTCGATAGGATTTCTTCTGGCGATCGTCCTTATGGCCGGAATCAGGGAACGAATCGACCGCAACGCCGGTATCCCGAAATGCCTCAGAGGACTGCCGATAGCTCTCGTGACCGCCGGGCTCATGTCCATAGCCTTCATGGGCTTCGCCGGTATCATAAAGTGAGGGGGTATTGGAAATGATAACTTTCGCGGGAACCGCTTACCCGGCGATAGTGATGGGCGTCTTGGGGCTTGCGTTCGGGGCTCTGCTGGCTTTCGCCTCGATTAAATTTTTCGTGGAGACCGACGAACGCGTCTCCAAAATACGCGAGATACTGCCGGGGGCCAACTGCGGCGGCTGCGGATATCCGGGATGCGACGGCTACGCCGACGGAGTGGTGACGGGAGGAGCGAAAACCGGCCTCTGCGCCGCCGGAGGCCCCGAGGTATCGAGGCTGATAGCCCAAATAATGGGGACCGCCGCGGAGGATCCGATACCGATGCGGGCGTATCTGAAATGCGCCGGCTCGGCCAAAACCTCCCCGCGCAACGCGGCGTACGAAGGAATACGCGACTGCAAGTCGGCCGCCGTTCTGCCGGGAACCTCGCCCAACGCCTGCCCGTTCTGCTGTATGGGGTTCGGCACATGCGCGGACGTCTGTGTCTTCGGAGCGTTGAGCATAGTAAACGGGCTCGCCAGCGTCGACCCCGACAAATGCGTGGGGTGCGGAACCTGCGTCGCGGCATGCCCTAAATCCGTCCTTGCTCTCGCGCCACGGGCGTCGTGCGTGCAGGTCGCGTGCAATTCGAAATGGCGCGGCCCGGACGTCAAAAAAATCTGTTCCGCCGGTTGCATAGCGTGCGGCCTTTGCGCGCGCAGCTGCCCGGCAAAAGCCATAACGGTCGAAAACAATCTCGCCGTGATAAACGAAAACTGCACCAACTGCGGAACCTGTATCTCCAAATGTCCCGTCAAATGCATCACATACATCACCGAGAAAGAAACCGAGCGCATGTCGGCGTAAAGGGCACGGGAACTACGCGCGGACGAGACGGCAGGGTCTCGAAGCTCTTTCTTGCAGGTAGCGTCAGGCACGGTATGAAAGAAGAAGTGAAATGAGTTTGAAAGAATTTGCGTATTGACTAAAGTTGGCGCGGATAATAAACTTTTATCGTAAGTTCAATGCCGGGCGCGTGAGAGACTTTCGTTTTTCCGCGCGAAAGCGCCGAAGGGGCAACGGCCGCGACGGGGAATGAGCGCGGCGCGGAAACTCTCA
>JAISDQ010000282.1 GCA_031264605.1 Synergistaceae bacterium
CCGTGCTTTGTGCTTTTCATTACTATAACCTCCGATCGATTTACCTTTATTAAGTTCAGCATTACGAATTTTATATCTTTCCGCCGTGATGTCAAATCGGCCCGCTTTGCGTAAAACAGATGAAAGTCCTTGTTTTTCAGCTCATTCATGGATAATGGGCACTAAAACCAAACATATTATTCGGCTCAAATTGATAAAGTTTGAATGAACTAAAATGCTATTTATTGATATACTTATTGAAATACCCTCTTAACCCCTAATACTCTGTCCATGTTTCATAAAATACGCCAAATATTTTATTGAATTTCATGTTTGACAAATGCAATTCGTTTGTACTAACATAAATAATTAGCCGCGGCAAATTTTATAACGCGGGAAAGAAGAACTTCACGGGGGAGAAACCGGTTTTGAAAAAAATAGCTATTTATGGGAAGGGCGGAATAGGCAAGTCCACTACGACTGCCAATCTGTCGGCGGCGATCGCGGGGAAGGGCCTGAACGTCATGCAGGTCGGCTGCGACCCGAAGGCCGACTCCACCAAGACTCTGCTCGGAGGGAAAAAAATCCCCACGGTATTGGAGCAGGTGAGGCAGAAGGGCGCGGACGTGACGCTGGACGATATCGTGTTCAGCGGATACATGGGAGTCGCCTGCGTCGAGGCCGGGGGACCGCCCCCGGGCGTCGGCTGCGCCGGGCGCGGCATCATAGCGGCGTTTGGGAAACTGGAGGAACTTGACGCGTACGGGGTATGGAAGCCGGACCTGGTGTTCTACGACGTTTTGGGAGACGTGGTCTGCGGCGGTTTCGCCATGCCAATACGCGAAGGTTACGCCGAACATCTGTTCGTGGTGACGTCGGGCGAGATGATGTCGCTGTTTGCCGCCGGAAACATAATCAGCGCCGTGGAGAATTTCGGCAAACGCGGATACGCCAACTGTTCCGGCATTATTTTGAACGCGCGCGGAGTGGAGGGCGAGGACGAACTGGTCGCGAAGTTCGCGGAGGAAAACGTCACGCCGGTGGTGCGGAAAATACCGCGCGACGGCGCGGTGCAGGAGGCCGAATCGCTCGGCAAGACGGTCGTCGAGGCGTTCCCCGAAAGCCCGATGGCAGGCGTGTACGGAGAACTCGCCGACAGGATACTGGAGATAGTGGCGTGAGCGGCCCGGGTTTTTGCTTCGAAAACACGCTTCATTACTCGTCCCCCGCTCACGGCGACTGGGGCATAGTCCGCGTCGCCATGCTCGTCCCCGAGAGTTATCAGCTGTTCGTGTGTCCCTTCGCGTGCGGCAGGCACGGGGCGATAGGCGCCATGCAGCACGGTTTCAAGGACAGGATGTCGTATCTGTACGTCGACCAGAACGACATAATCAACGGCTACGACGATTTGATATTCGACGCCGTCGGCGAACTGTTCGCCGCGCTCGCCCCGGCGCGTCCCAAAGTGCTGCTGATATTCGTGAGCTGTCTCGACGATCTCATCGGGACGGATCACGCGTCGCTCGCCGCCCGGCTGAGCGCGAAATACCCGGGCGTGCGTTTCCGCGACTGCCACATGAATCCCATCGCCCTGGATTCCTCTGTTCCTCCCGGAATCTCCGTGCAGAACAAGATGTACAGCCTCCTCGAGTCCGGGTCCTCCGGCGCCGGAGAGCGCGATGCGGCGGTAAACAGCATAGGCAACTTCGACGCGATAGACCCGGGGAGCGAACTGCGCGTTTTTCTGGAAAACTACGGCGTCGGCGAACTGCGGCATATCTCAGGATACGAAACGTTCGACTCGTATCAGCGGATGGGCCGGAGCCGCCTGAATCTGGTCGTGAACCCGGCCGGGCTTCAGGCGGCCGGGCAGATGGAAAATTCTCTGGGCATACCTTTTATCTTTCTGCCGGTCGCTTATCGCATGGAGAACGTCGCTCAAAATTACCGGCTCCTCGGACGCGCTCTCGGCGGCGATGATTCGACGCCGCCCGATCTGTCGGTTTTCGAATCCGAGGCGCGCGGCGCGGCGCGGGCAGCCCTTTCCGCGGTGGGAGATCTGCCGGTGATCGTGGACGACTCGGCCGTCACGAGGCCTTTCGAACTCGCCCGCGCGCTCGTCGAATACGGGTTCAACGTGGCGCGCGTCGTGACCGGCGAGTGCGCGCCGCCGGACGAGGAGAACATGCGGTGGATTTTGGACAGCGCCCCCGAAATAGGCATAGTGCAGCCCGAACACCACAACTCCATAAAATTCGACCTTCGAATGGGGCGGAGCCTGGCGGTGGGGCTCGACGGAGCGTATCTCGCCGGTTCGGATTATCTGCTCGACATGCTGAACGACGCCGGCATGTACGGTTATTACGGCGTGACGTCGCTCATGACGCGAATGGCGAAGGCCGTGCGGCGCAAGGCCGATCTCCGAGCCGTCATCGATAGTTACGGGCTGGTGATTTGACCGTGGCGCGTCTGTCGGTATGGCTCCCGCCGTTTTCGCCGGATTATTCGGGGGCCGCGTCCGCGTTCTTCGACCTGAACGCCGTCACCGCGATGCACGACGCGTCGGGCTGCACGGGAAACTATACCGGTTTCGACGAGCCGAGATGGTACGGTTCAGCCGCCGCCATCTACTGTTCGGGCCTGCGCGAGATGGACGTGATCATGGGAGACGACGAGAAATTGATCGTGAAGATGCTGAAAGCGGGGGAAGACCTCAAACCCGACGTCTACGCCGTCATAGGAAGCCCTGTCCCCATGGTCGCGGGCTGCGACCTGCGGGGGATAGCGAGAGAACTCGAATCGAGGAGCGGCGTAGTGAGCGTCGGCATCGACACGACGGGTACCGCGTATTACGACCGCGGCCTGTATATGGCCTGCGCCGCGCTCCTGCGGCGTTTCGGCGAGCCTGGCCCCACGCGCGGGGGCAGCGTCGGCATACTGGGCGCGAGCCCGATGGATTTCGGCGAGGGGGAGAATCTGCGCGGCCTGTGCCGTTTGCTCGAAGAAAACGGCTTCGATATCGTTGGAAGCGTGGCGATGAATTACGGCTTGAACGTACTGAGGGACGCTCCGAAGGCTCAGGTCAACCTGGCGGTCTCCCGCGCCGGTTATCTGATCTCCGAGTACATGAGGGGCGAATACGGACAGCCGTATCTCGCGGGCTTGCCGGTCGGCGCCGAGGGAGCGCGCGAATACCTGGCCGTCCTGAAAAACGTGATGAAGAGCGGAGAATCCGCGATCATAAAGGGCGAACGCCCTTCCCAGCGTCCCGGAGGCGTTTTGGTGATAGGCGAACAGATTCAGTCGAACGCGATAAGGAGGGCGCTCAATCTCGGATACGGCACGGAGGACGTCACTGTCGGCGCTCTTTACGGCCTGGAGAAAACACTCGCGGCGGAGGGAGACGTCGATCTGCCCGACGAACGCTCGATACGCGAGGAGATTAACAGCGACAGATACGGCGCGGTAATCGCCGATCCGTTTCTTTACCCGCTGCTGCGCGGCGAGGGG
>JAISDQ010000098.1 GCA_031264605.1 Synergistaceae bacterium
GACGTGATCACTTTGGAACCGGGTTTTTACAAGCCCGGGTGTTTTGGCATGAGGGTGGAGGACGACTATCTCGTGACGAAAACGGGAACGGAAAAGCTCTCGGCGGCTTTTGACCCTGATATCGCGGTGATTGGATGAGACAGGCGTGCGCGGGTATGAGACGGTGAAAAGAATTTTTCATTTCCTGCTGTTCGCGGCGGCGCTCGTTTACGGCCTCGCCGGGATATATCTGGAGATGGAGAGGGAACTCGTCCCGGCTCTGGACGGCCGTACGCTGGAGGTAGCCATTGCCGAGGGGCAGAGCGCGCTCCAGGCCGCGGAGGCGTTCGAACGGGCCGGAGCGGTTACGCGCGCGGAGGAATTGGTCAAATGGATGAAAAGAGGCGGAATAGAAAAAAAATTGCTGCCCGGCACGTATCGCGTAAAGGCCGGGCGTCCGGTCGAAGTAGCGGCCCAGTTGGCGGCCGCTAAGCCAGTGTCGCCGAGCGCCACCATCATACCCGGGGCTGTTTTCGATGACATTGCTGGTTCTGTGCCGGGCGGCGGCGCGGAAACGCTGAGCGCGGCGCTGAGGCTGGACTCCAATTTTCCCGGAGACGCGAGAGCGCTTTTGCCCGACAGCGAGCGCGACAGGATAACGCTGCTCGCCCCGGACACCTACGCCGTCCCCTCGGGGGATAAATACGCCGATACCCTTGTGTCGCGGGCGTCCGCAAAATGGTGGGAACAGCACGGCGACGCGCTGTCAGGGGATGTTACGAGCGCCGATATAGCCTCGCTGGGCGTGCTGGCGTCCATAGTGCAGAAGGAGGCGCTGATGGATTCCGACCGCCAGCTCATAGCGGGGGTGATGCGCAACAGGCTGAAACTCGACATGCCGCTCCAGATCGACGCCACGGTGGTTCACGCGTGGAAATTGCGCGGGGTCAAAAAAAACTCGCTAACCTACAATGACCTCACGGTGGAATCGCCCTTCAATACTTACCTGCACAAGGGACTGCCGCCGGAGAACATAGGCGTGCCGGGGAAAGAATCATGGGACGCCGCGCTGAACCCGGCCGATACTGACATGCTGTTTTATTTCGCCCGAAGGGACGGTTTTCATATATTTACGCGTACGTATCAGGAACACCTTGCCATGCAGAAAAAGGAGCGTGAAAAAACACGATGACAACCGGCTTGACGCGGTTCCGCCTTAAGGCGCCCAAGGCGTCCGTCTGTTATATGAACTGGACCATAGACGCCTACGATGGGGTGGCTTTCCTGAAAAACGAGAGCGAGGACGGGGTGGTGTCGGTTTTTTGTTCGCCCGATTACGCGGAGGAAACCGAACGCATTATCGGGGCTTTCGAGGCGGAGGGAATCGCCGTCGAGCGCCTCGGTGTCAACGGAGGATTTTGAGATGGGTTTGAACGATATAAGGGAAACGATCGCTGGTATCGAGGGCGCGGACTACGCTGACCTTTACGCCGCCAAAAAAGTGAGCCACAACGTGAGATACGACGACGGGCGCATGGACACGCTTTCCTCGTCGAGATCGGAGGGACTGGGCGTCCGGCTGATTATGGGGGATAACTCTGTGTACGCGCATACCGGGGGCACTAAATTTTCGGACGCGGCCGGCGCGATATCGAAGGCGGCGGATATGGCGAATATCGCCGCGCCCAAGCGGGGGCGCGACGGCGAGATGATGCCCGACGCCGAGCTGTCGCTTCCCTCGCTTGACGTGTCGTTCATGGGCGAACTCGACCGGCGTCTGCGCTCCGAGTGCGAATATCTGAAACAGGCGTCCTTCAGCTTCTCCACGTCGAAAAAAGCCGTTCTGATAGTGCGCGGCGACGGCGCGGTATCCCGCGACGAACACGTTTACACCGCCTTCAGGGTTTCGCTAGTGCTGGAGAAGGACGGCGCAGTGGAGACGGGCTTCGAGGCCCGCTCGCTAACCTGCGGCGCGGAGGTCTTTTGGGACTCGCCGGACGGGAAAGAATCCGACACGCCCGAGGGCGTCGCGAGGGCCGCGCTGGAGCGCGGACTCAGGCTCCTGGACGCCGTGCCCTGTCCGGCTGGCAGGATGATGGTGCTGCTCGACGGCGCGGCCGGCGGCGCGATGATACACGAGGCCTGCGGGCACGGGCTGGAGGCAGATATCGTCTATAAGGATTATTCGGCTTTTCGGGGTAAAATAGGACAGCAAGTGGCCTGTCCGAAAGTTACAATCGTGGACGACGCGACGCTGCCGGGCAGGTGGGGTTCATACGCCTGCGACGACGAGGGAACTCCGGCCGCGCGCAATGTGCTCGTGGAAAACGGCGTCCTGAAAAGATACATGACCGATATACTGTCGTCGAAAATGTGGGACCTGCCGAGGACGGGAAACGGGCGCAGGCAGTCTTACGCGGATCTGCCGATTCCACGCATGAGCAACACTTTCGTCGTGCCGGGAGAGAGCGGCTTCGACGAGCTGCTGTCGGGGCTCAAAAGCGGTTTCCTGGTGAGGAAGATGGGCGGCGGAGAGGTGAACCCGACGAGCGGCGATTTCGTCTTTCAGGTTACGGAGGGATATATGGTGCGCGACGGTAAAATAGGCCCGATAGTCAAGGGCGCCACGCTCGAAGGCAGCGGGCCGGAAGCGCTGCGGAACATAGAGGCCGTGGGGCGCGATCTGAAACTGGATCCCGGAACCTGCGGCAAATCCGGGCAGGGAGTCCCCGTAACCGACGGCCAGCCGTCGATACTCATCAAAAACCTGACTATAGGAGGCTCCGACGCGTAAATGCCGCCCAAAATCAGCCGCGAAACCAAACCGCCGCAGAGGGCGAATCTCAAAAAAAACGCGCGCCGCAAGGGTTTTTTCGAGAACTGGGCCGAGAAGATCACCGGTTTGTCGGAACATCTCGCGGTAATAGCCCTAATCGCCGTCATCCTGCTGCTGGTCGCCGACGTGTACCTGATCGCGAGCCTGCTCTCGGACCTCACCGGCAATTTCGGGCGCGCGACGCGCGACATGATAGTTACGAACGCCGGCGGAGGCGCGATATTCATGCTTTTCTTCGTGCTTTACCTGTGCATGTCCGTAGTCTTTGGCAGAAAGATACCGCATCCTTTCAACCAGACGGTGGGAGTGCTGCTGCTTTATTTTTGCGTCACACTCACTCTCGGGCTTCTTCAAATGCCTCCCACGCTGTTCAGGCCCAGGATCGGATCGGTGTTCGAGGCCGGCGCCGCCGGGCTGTTCGCCGCGGAATGGCTGTACGTGAATTTGGGGCCTCTCGGCACCACTCTCCTGGGTATGACCGCCATTTCCTTCATGCTTTATTTCTTCGGCTTCACTTCTCCCTTCGAGTCGGCGTACCATTATCTGTCGGAGCGTCTCAAAAATCTTCTCGAACGCTCTCCGGCCGAAGACACTGGAGATACGGCCGCGGAAAGCGAGGATGACGCCGCGCGGGAGGATGCGGACGCGGAAACCGGGGAAACTGAGGAAATCGCGGGCGAAGACGAGCCCGACCCGCCCGGCGTCTCGAACGCCGAAGCCTCGGACGACGGCCCCGAGAAATCCGAGACTGACCTTCCCTCCCAGATGGACGTCGTGGCTGTCGACGAGATGCCCCCCGACGAAGGGCCAGGCAAAATGAAGCCGGGACAGTTCCCGCCGCCTTTCGAGGTGTACGGAAGAGAAGACGACGGCGACGGCGGGATCACCGCGGAGATGGCGCGTCCCTGGGGCGAGCGGATAATCGCGTCGCTGAACCAGTTCGGCGTCGAGACGGAGCTTGGCGATATCCTGATAGGCCCAACGGTCATTCAGTTCCGCGTTCAACCGTTTCCGGGCGTCAAGGTGCAGCGGATAGTCTCCCTCGCGAACGATCTGGCCATGACGCTCGCCGTGGCGAGCCTGAGAGTGGAAGCTCCCATACCCGGGCATCCTTACGTGGGCATCGAGATACCCAACCCAAAGCGCAGGGGCATTACGCTGCGCTCAATAATCGAGGAGGACGCCTATCAGGAAACCGACAAGACCCTGCCTCTCCCGATGGGCGTCACGATAAACGGCGACCCTCTGATCACAGGCCTGGAGGATTTGCCGCACCTTCTGGTGGCCGGCACCACCGGCTCCGGCAAGAGCGTGTTCGTCAACGCCTGCATCGTGGGGCTATGTTCGATGCGCAGGCCGGACGAGCTGAAAATGGTGCTCGTCGACCCCAAACGCGTCGAGATGGCGGTCTACGAGAAACTTCCGCATATCCTGACGCCGCCCGTCACCGATCCCAAGAAGGCCGTCCACGCGCTCGCGTGGGCCATTCGCGAGATGGAACGCCGATATTCGCTCTTTGCCGCGTCGCGCGTCAGAAATTTGTCGTCGTACAACGAGATCGTCATACCGAAAGGCAGGCTCCCAAACATAGTCATCGTGGTTGACGAATTGGCGGACCTGATGATGACGGCCGCCAAAGAAGTGGAGGAGTACATCTGCCGCTTGGCGCAAATGGCGCGCGCCACGGGCATTCATCTCATGCTCGCGACCCAGCGTCCGTCGGTCAACGTCATAACCGGCCTGATAAAGGCCAACGTCCCGGCGCGCGTGGCTTTCACGCTGCCGACGATGATGGACTCGCGCACGATAATCGACTCGGGCGGCGCGGAGAAACTGCTCGGCAAGGGGGACATGCTCTTTCTGTCGACGCAGAACCCAAAGCCGGTGCGCGTCCAGTCGCCGTGGATCGATGAGCGCTCCATATCGCGCTGGCTCGATTACCTGGTAAATATGTTCGGGGAACCGGTTTACACGGACATTGACGACCAGGGCGAGTCGCCGGTGGGTTTTGAGGAGAACGGCGATTTCGACGACCCGCTGTTCGAGGAGGCCGTGAAAGTGGTGATATCAAGCGGCATGGCGTCGGCAAGCGGCTTGCAGCGCAGACTGCGCGTAGGCTTCACGAGAGCCGGCCGAATCGTCGACATGATGGAGTCCGCAGGGATAATAGGCCCGGCCGACGGCGCGCGCCCAAGGGACATACTGGTCGACGAGGACGGCGCGGACGAGATTCTCCAGAAACTCGGGGTCGCTAAATAACCGTGTACCAGGTTCCGATATTTTCGTCCCCGGACGTGTGCGTTTATTCGCTCGGAAGTTCCGGGCGCATTCCTGACCGTAAAACACTGTTCCTGCTTGGCGGCCGCGCGCCCGACGCGGAAGGGCTCGCCGACCTCGCGCCGCGCAACCGGGCGGAGGTATGGGCCGTCGACGCCGGCGCGTCCGCTTGCCGAGCCGCGGGCTTGATTCCCGCCGAAATGCTTGGAGATATGGACAGCGCGTCTCCCCTCGACTGGGAATGGGCATTGTCAAAAGGGGCGCGCGAAAGACACTACAGCAAAGACAAGGACAGGACGGACTTCCAGCTCGCGCTTTCGATCTTTGAAAAAAACGCCGGCAATGGCGGAGCGAAACGCGTTTTACTGGTGTCGGGATGCTTCGGCGG
>JAISDQ010000132.1 GCA_031264605.1 Synergistaceae bacterium
ATGTAAAGTTCGAAATTACGTCCGTTCCGGCGGATTTGCTTCACGTAAGTGAAAGCGAGTTCTTGGAGATACCGCACGCGGTTTGTTTTTTGAGGATTGACCAAAAAGGTTATCGGAAACCCCATCGTTTTTCTGTGCAACACACCGATAGAATTTCTAAGTTCTTCGAAAAATTCTTTTTCGAGACCGGGCAACGCTGTCGTTTCGATTATCCAAAACGGAACGTACATTATTGTCTTCCCTTGAGGCAGCGCGCAGGTCTCCAGCGCGTCGACCAATCCGTACGCGAAACCTATGGCGCCTGATTCGGACGAAACCGTGTATGACTCGCCCGACATTATGTAAGTTATAATGTCGCGTATCCTGTCATTCGAAAGTCCCGTTCCGCAAAGTTTTTCGAGATCGTCGGGGATTATGTTTTTCGCGATTGGCTCGATGTCCTGAGGCAGTGAATTCCTGACAATCATTATTTGCGTTCTCTCCTTTTTCCTCCACTTGATGTAAAATAGTATAAAAGAGTTGTGGTATCAGGGTATGAGCATAATTACTCATACCAAAAATGAACAAAAAGGCGCTTAATTCTCTTGTATGTTTTTTTATAGCTTCTTTTTGAAAATTTTATATCCTGCCACAGATCAGGGATCGAATCTTATACCTGTGTTTCATCAGGAAGTTCCGACAAGTTTTTTTGCGATATACTTTAATCGTGCGTTGGATTCTTTCATGGGAGGGGAATTTAAGATGGCTTGCGGGAATAATCTTTCGATATCGTGCAACTGCACGTTTTCATGTTCCAGGCACGGGAAATGCTGCGAGTGCGTAGCGTATCACAGGGGCTCCGGGGAATTTCCAGGCTGTTTTTTCAGCGCTAAGACCGAAAAATCCGGCGACAGAAGTTTCGCCGCGCTGGTGCGCGACAGACCGCGTTAGCGTCTGATACGGGCCGGTTTCAAATAACATGGCGAGTGAAGAAGCAAGCCGGCGTGATTCGGCGGATCGTGCAGAATCTCACGCCTGCGTATATATAGTAAAGTGTGCTGACGGCACGCTTTACACGGGATGGTCGAACGACGTCGAGTCACGCGTAGCCGCGCACAATATGGGAAAAGGCGCGCGATACACGGCGGCGCGCCGTCCCGTGACGCTCGTCTATACAGAAAACTGCGAGACAAAATCAGCCGCGCTGAAAAGAGAAAATCAGATAAAACGTTACAGCCGGGCGCGAAAATTAGCGCTCCTCTGCCTGCCGTCCGTGTACTGATCCTCGCGATTTACCGGAAAATACAAGCGGCATAACGCGGAATTTTTTTGATGTTGTTTTGACGAAACTCGGTTAAAATGAATCATAATTTGTGAACATGGTCTCGCCGAAATTTTAACACGATAAGAGAAGGTGCGAAAAATGAACGACAATACGGTTGTCATCAACGGAAAATCTCTCTCCTTTGAAGATGTGATAAACGTATCGCGAAACAATTACGGGGTAAAACTCGGGGACGACGCGATCAAGTGGGTCCACGAAGCCAATGACCTCGTGAGGGAATGGGCCGTTTCCGACAGCGCGGTTTACGGCGTGACGACCGGATTCGGAAATCTCGCGTCGGTTTCGATACCGCCGGGCGACCGCGAAAAACTTCAGGAGAATCTGCTGCGCAGCCACGCATGCGGAGTGGGGGAGCCGTATCCCGCCGACGTGACGCGCGCGATAATGCTTCTTCGAATCAACACTTTGAGCAGCGGACATTCCGGCGTCAGCCTCGAAACGCTGAACGCGCTGATAAGCCTCCTCAACTCGGGCATTCACCCGCTTATACCCTGTCAGGGCTCGCTCGGCGCTTCCGGCGACCTGTGCCCGCTCTCGCATCTCGCCATAGCTCTATTCGGCGAGGGAGACGCGGAATACGGCGGCGGGATAGTTTCCGTCAGAAAAGCTATGGCCGACGCCGGCTTGTCTCCGGTCCGCCTCGGCGCGAAAGAGGGGCTCGCCCTCAACAACGGAACCGCCGTGATGAACGCCGTCGGCGTCCTGGCGCTGGTCGACGCTCTCGCGCTCGCCAAGACCGCCGACATTGTGTCCGCCGTCACGTTCGAGGCGCTGCACGGCGTACCTTACGCTTTTGACCAGCGGACGCACCTGCTGCGCCCATACAGGGGGCAGAGTGATGCGGCGTCCAACATGCGCCGCATGATTGAGGACAGCGAGATAATCGGGCGGTTCAAAAAGGACAGAGTTCAGGACGCGTACTCGCTGAGATGTATCCCGCAGGTGCACGGCGCGAGCCGCGACGCTCTGAATTACGTTCGTTCGGTATTGGAGACGGAAATCAACTCCGTGACCGACAACCCGCTCATCTTTCCCGCGGAGCGCGAATGTCTGAGCGGCGGCAACTTCCACGGACAGCCGCTGGCGATCGCGATGGACTTCTTCGGCATTGCTGTAGCCGAGTTCGCGAACATATCCGAGCGGCGGCAATCACGGATGGTCGACGCGAACCTCTCGGGCCTGCCGCCTTTTTTGATAGAAGGAAGCGGTCTCAACAGCGGCTTCATGATCCCACAGTACACGTCGGCGTCGCTCGTCTCCGAGAACAAAGTCCTCGCTCACCCGTCGTCCGTTGACTCGATCCCCACGTCGGCCGACCAAGAGGATCACGTATCGATGGGAGGCTACGCCGCCCGCAAAGCGGTGAACATTCTCGGCAACGCGCAAAAAGTTATAGCGATAGAAATACTGCTTGCCGCGCAGGCTCTTGACTTCACGCTCCGCTCGTTCAAACCCGGCGGAGGCACGATGCGGGCTTATGAATGCTTCCGCGAGTCGGTGCCTTATATCGAAAACGACGAATACCTCCACCCGCATATTATCCGCGCCCTCGACGTGATAAAGCGCGGCGATCTGATACGCGCCGTGGAACAAAAAATAGGGGAGTTGGCGTAATGGCAATCAAGCGGGAAGCCCCTCATTTGTGGCTTTTTGCCCAATGGATGAAAGGCTATTTGACAAAGAAATGTCGTTATTAGTGATTTCAGCATAATTACAAAGTACTCGGCCCGCGGATTGGGAAGCGATTATATATCTGGACAATCGTGATTCGGCGATGTAGAATAATCGCAGAACATAGGCGGCTAAGGGCGTTATCGCCGAAACTGCCGAGGAGGAGATGTTATTTGTTGAAAAAAGTCACACTGCTTTGCGTAGCGGCATTCCTCGTTTTAAACGTAATGTGCGGCGCTTCGTATGCCGCGTCCGATAAAATAGGTTTTATAGATACTCAGCGCATCCTGGTAGCGCACCCCAAATACGCCGAGTCACAAAAATACGTTGACGAATTCATCACGAAAAAGAGCGACGAGGCGAGGGCGGCCGCCGAAAATGAACCCGACCCGCAAAAACGTATGCTCATTATCGACACGGCCCGTCAGGAAAGCGGCATGGAAGAAATGAGAATAATGAACCCACTGACGGCGGACATCAACAAAATCATCGAAAGCGTCGCCAAAACGAAGGGCGTTACGGTGGTCGTTGAGAAGGTATATATCTTCTTCGGCGGTGTAGATTTGACCGACGACGTGGTAAAAGGAGTTCAGGCTATAAAATAAAAACAGAGGGGTGCGCATGAAAATGTTCGATTCCGAAGGACGCGTATTGGAGATAAGGCTCGATTTCCCCGAAGGGCTTCCCGCCCCAAAACCTTTCGAACCGGGCATAAGAAGGGCTCCCAACAGAGGGCAGGTCTTGAGTGAGAGCGAGACCGCGCTTGCTCTTAAAAACGCGCTTCGCTACGTGCCGCAAAAATTCCACAGGGAAATCGCCCCGGAATTTTTGAACGAATACAGGGAACACGGACGAATCTACGGTTATCGCTTCCGCCCCGCCGACCGCCTCAAGGGCAAACCGGTGGACGAATATAGAGGGAAATGTCCTGAAGGAAAAGCGTTCCAGGTAATGATCGACAACAACCTCGATTTCGAGGTGGCGCTCTATCCTTACGAACTCGTCACCTATGGCGAGAGCGGGCAAGTCTGCCAGAACTGGATGCAGTATCTTCTCATAAAAAAATATCTCGAAATTCTCACCGAAGATCACACTCTTGTATTGGAGTCCGGCCACCCGCTCGGCATGTTTCGTTCCCGCCCGGACGCTCCGAGGGTGATCCTGACTAACGGTCTGACGGTCGGCATGTTCGACAATCCCGACGATTTCAAACGCGCCGCCGCGCTCGGCGTGGCCAACTACGGACAGATGACGGCGGGCGGCTGGATGTACATCGGCCCGCAGGGAATAGTGCACGGAACTTACAACACGCTTTTGAACGCCGGCAGGATGAGGTTCGGCGCGAAGGGCGGCAATGTGCTTGCCGGAAGGCTTTTCATATCCTCGGGTCTTGGAGGCATGAGCGGCGCGCAGCCCAAAGCCGCCGATATCGCGGGCGCGGTCTCCATAGTGGCAGAGGTCGATCCCTCCAGAATAGACACGCGCCACGGTCAAGGCTGGGTGAACAAACGCACCGCCGATTTGCCGCAGACTTTCGAATGGGCCGAATCCGCGATGGCCGAGGGCAGGCCACTGTCGATAGCTTACGAGGGAAACGTGGTCGACCTGCTTCAATACGCTCTCGACAGCGGCAAAAGGGTCGACTTGCTCTCGGATCAGACTTCATGTCATGCCGCGTATTCCGGCGGTTATTGCCCGCAGGGCATCACCTTCGCCGAGAGAACGAGGTTACTCGCCGAAGATCCCGGCGAGTTCCGTCTTTTGGTCGACAAAAGTCTGCGGCGTCATTTCGAACTGATAAAGACGCTCGTGAACAAGGGCACATATTTCTTCGACTACGGCAATTCTTTCATGCGCGCGGTGTTCGACGCCGGCGTAAAAGAAATAGCCAAAAACGGCAGGGACACATACGACGGATTTATATTTCCGTCGTATGTCGAGGATATCATGGGTCCGCTCCTGTTCGACTACGGTTACGGACCTTTCCGCTGGGTCTGCCTGAGCGGAAATCCCAAAGACCTCCAGAAAACCGACCGGGTGGCGATGGAGTGCATCGATCCCGCCAGGCGTTTTCAGGATCACGACAACTGGGCCTGGATTCGCGACGCGGAACGCAACAATCTCGTGGTCGGCACGCAGGCCAGGATTCTCTATCAGGACGAGGAAGGAAGAATACGCATAGCGCTCAAATTCAACGAGATGGTGCGGAACGGAGAGATAGGAATGGTCATGCTCGGGCGCGATCACCACGACGTATCCGGCACCGACTCCCCTTATCGCGAAACATCCAATATCAAGGACGGAAGTAACGTCATGGCCGAAATGGCGATTCAGTGCTTCGCCGGAAACTGCGCCAGAGGCATGAGCCTTGTGGCTCTGCACAATGGAGGCGGGGTCGGCACGGGGAAAGCCATAAACGGCGGTTTCGGGCTTGTGCTGGACGGCAGCCGCAGGGTCGACGCGATAATAAGATCGTCGCTGAGCTGGGACGTCATCAGCGGAGTAGCGCGCCGCGCGTGGGCCCGTAACGAACACGCCATGGAAACCATCGCCGAGTTCAACGCGAAACGCGGCGACGGACACATCACACTGCCATATCTCGCCGACGACGGGTACTTGAACGAGCTTGTAAGATCATAACTTCGGACTCCGTCCGAACCCGCCAGGGAGCAAGTTCTCTGGCGGGTTCGGGGAACCGGCCTCCCGGCAATGATCATTTCATCCATGCCGCATAATAATATTTAGCTATTCCCATCTTATCCAGTTGCGCCGATATTTCGCGAACGAATGTAGAATGGATCAATACTAAGCCTGTTTTATACAAGAAATCCGGTATTTTTGCCGGAGGATGGGCCAAGATGCCCAATTCGTTCCTTTTGCTAACATTTTTTTCAATTCCATATGTTCGTATTCGTTTGTCATTCCTTTAAAACTTGTAACTACCTATGTGTTTTATTATACCCTTTTTTCAAATATAGTAGCGGACTAATGATAAAATAACATAGACGTTTTTGTGATGACGACCAATGAGACGAACATCGGCATCGTGCCGAAGTAATTTAAATCTGCGAGGAGTGATATGTATGGACAGGCGTGAATTTCTCAAAAGATCGGCCGCTTTGAGCGTGGGGGCGGGGCTGCTGTTTTTGCCAAAGGGTTTGCGCGGACTGACGCGCCTCGCAAACGCCGCTTCTTATCCGGACCTCGTGGCGGTCAGGGGCGGAACGCCGGAAGCCATGTTCGACAGGGGGATAAAATCTATCGGCGGGATAAGCCGTTTCGTGAAATCCGGGCAAAGAGTGTTGCTCAAACCCAATATCTCATGGGACGCGACGCCCGACGGGGCCGCCAACACTTCGCCAGGGCTCATCGCGACTCTGGTCAAACACTGTCTCGACGCCGGCGCGGCAAAAGTGATCGTCATGGATCATTCGATAGAATACTGGAAAAACAGCCTCCAGAACAGCGGCGTCCACGCGGCGGCGATAGGCGCGGGGGCCGTTTACGCGCCCGCCGAAAGCGAAAAATATTACTCGAACGTGGCGGTGAACGGCAGGCGTTTGAAGGAAACTATGATTCACGAGGCGATACTGGAGTGCGACGTATTGATAAGCGTTCCAGTGCTGAAACACCACGGCGGCGCGGGAGTCAGCATCGCGGCGAAAAATCTGATGGGCTGCGTGTGGAACCGGATGGCTTATCATTCGGGCGGTCTTCAGAGTTGCATCGCCGATTTTCTCACGGTGAGGAAACCCGACCTCAGTATCGTCGACGCGAACAGGGTTATAACAAAAAACGGGCCTCGCGGCGGTTCTCCGAGCGACATAGTGGAGATGAATTCGCTTTTGATATCGCAGGACATCGTGGCGATCGACACGGCGGCCTCGATGATGCTCGGACGCAAGCCCGGAGAGATCGAGCACATCAGGCTCGCGGCTGAAGCCGGTCTCGGCCGGATGGATCTGTCGCAGCTCAACATCGAACGGATAAAGATATAAAATGCCCCGGGCGGCGCCAAGGGGGAAACGCGTCTATTCGCTCCGCGTTTTTATTGCCGTATGCGCGCTGGCGGCGTTCATATACGCTTATATGTCCGGGGCGGAATCAAACGGTATCCTGACGGCGCTCGCGAACGCGCAATTTTCGGCCGTGTTGCTTGGGCATGGATTGACGGCGGGCATAGTGATATGCGTCATGACGTCGTCGCTCATATTCGGGCG
>JAISDQ010000138.1 GCA_031264605.1 Synergistaceae bacterium
CTGTCGGGGGAATTCGTGCCCACTATCACCATATCAATGTCGTCCGGCGCGAGTCCCGCGTCTTTGATAGCTTCCAAAGAGGCGGCGGCTGACAGCGACGCGTTCGACTCGTTTTCCGACATGATGCGGCGTTCGTGAATCCCGCTGCGCTCGACGATCCATTCGTCCGACGTGTCAACTATCTTCTCCAGATCGAAATTGGAGAGAATTTTTTTCGGTAAATAACTGCCGGTTCCCAGTATCCCAACCGGACGCCCTTCGATTGCCGCCATAAATATCCCCCTGTCGCTACGCTTCGAAACTTTCCTTTATTAAATCCGTTCCTTTGAGCCGCGCGAAACCGGAAGCTACGTGAAGCGCCCCCGCTATCGCCCTGTCTCTGGAATTCCCGTGCGCTTTTATCACTATGCCGTTCACTCCCAGCAAAGGAGATCCCCCGTTTTTCTCGTACTCGAAACGAGCCGCCATTTTTTTCAGGGCCGGTTTCATCAGGAGAGCCCCTATTTTCGGCAGGAAGCCGCTTTTTATCTCCTCGGCGACCACGACCTTTACCATTTCCCCGATCCCTTCGCCAAACTTTATCAGCGCGTTACCCGTGAATCCGTCGCATACCACGACGTCGGTACGGCCTATCGCGACGTCCTTGCCCTCGACGAATCCCCCGAAGGCGAGTTTCGCGCCTCCCAGCATCTCGCGCGCTTCGCTTATCGCGTCGTCGCCCTTGATGTCTTCCTCTCCGTTCGAGAAAAGGCCGACACTTGGATTTTCTATGCCCGCGAGGGAGCGCATATATATGGCGCCCATGTGCGCGAACTGATAGAGGTTCACGGCTTTGCAGCGAACCGTGGCGCCCACGTCCAGCAGCAGCGTCGTTTTTTTGAGGGACGCGATGGGAACCGCGAGCCCGGGCCTATCTATTCCCTTTATCCTGCCCACCACCAGCACTCCGCCCGCCACTATGGCGCCGGTATTGCCCGCCGATATGCAGCCGACAGCCTCAGCGGCGCGAACCATCTCCAAAGCTATTCGGAGGCTCGAATTTTTCTTGCTGCGTATGGACGTCGAGGGCGTGTCCCCCATGCCTATCACTTCGTCCGCCTCGACGATATTTATCCGCGACATCACGTCGCGTTCGACGTTTTCGAGGTAAGGCGCGATCGCTTCTTTCCTGCCCACGAGCGCGACCGATAATTCCGGGTCTTCCCTGCAAGCGAGGACCGCGCCACCGCAAGGCGCCGCTGGGGCTTTATCTCCTCCCATCGCGTCCAGCGTGAAAAGCATCAGCGAATCCCCCCTTCCTGTCCGGCGAAGCTGGAGGCGTCGCCGGAAATATTCCCGACGGCCGCAACAACGAAGCGCGCCACGAAAACTTCCCGTTCGCCGGCGCGCGTGTGCACACTGACGACGTATTTATCGTCCTTGTGCGTTCCAACCCTTGCCGATGCCGCCAGTTTTTCGCCCACGAAGGCGGAGCGGCTGAACTGAACCCTCGCCGCGCTCACCACGGCGAGCGCCTCCCGCACCACGGCTATGGCCAGGGTCGCGGCCTGCGCGTATATATAGTGATCGGCTATCAGGTTCGTGTGGCGGAACGCGTATTCGCGGTTAGTTGAAAAAACCGACAGCGCGCGGCGATTGGGCTCCAGCTCCAGAATTTCGCCCATCACCTCATCCTGCCTCATCGAGACCAATCGGCTTCCGGCGCGTTCGGCCATGAGACGGGTTCTTTCTTTCAGGCCGGGCAACACCAAGGCTTCCCTGTCGAGGCGGACCGTCCCCACGCTGACGCCCAATTCACGCGCCAGCCTGTTGTCGGACATCAAAGGATCCGCGTCTATGAGAGCTATGAGCCGTTTATGACGTTTTTGCTTTGCCTGAGACCTTTTCTTGTCCATCTGGCCCTCGTTATTATTAGTAGTTGGTAATAACAACAGTTCCAATATATAAATTATTGCGGATTCTGTCAATCGTTACTTGCTGTTATCCAGTACAATCCCGGCGTCCGAAGATACGCGCCGCCGGCTTGGTAAGACAAAACACAGGTATTCGCGGGCGAAGATACCCTTCAAAAAGTCTGTTGAAAAGGAAACAGACTCATCAAAAATCTAGGGGTTGTCCGACAGGAAAGTCGAAATCCGAAACGACGGCGGACATATAGCGGCAATCGCGGAAAAAATTCAACACGGATAAAGAAGCGGAGGCTGGCTCAATAGAAGTTTTGTCAAGTACATTCGCGAACGAATCTATAGGACAGAAAAGGAACTGACAGCGAAGCGTTACATATTGCCGCCGTAAATGGAATATCCCGCCCAAAACCCGAATGTTCCGGCTTCGTACATAGTGCCGGGGGAGAGACAATCGCCCACTGTGATTACATTGGCATCCGCCGCGGCTCTCAGCGCGTCTGTTTCTTCTCGGCGCGATTGCATGCCGAAACACGATACGACTGCGTCAGCGGGGAACGTGCGGTTTTGCCCGTTTTTATCCAAAGTGTGAACTCCGCTTTCATCGATGCGAGTTACTTTGTGCCGCAAATATGTATGTACGTTGTCCAGCTTTTCAATATAATCCCGGACGGCAAGCAGCGTTATGTACGGAGCGCCGTGCGCGAGGCAGTTCCGCATTTCCAATATGCTCACATCATGGCCTTTCAGCGCCATGTCGACGGCACACTCCATGCCCGTCAACCCGCCGCCGAGAATTACGATATTTCGGCAAGCGGAAACATCTTTCTCGTGGATATGCAGACAGTCAATCACCCGAGGATCATCGATGCCTGGGATTGATACCAGCGCCGGAACCGCCCCAA
>JAISDQ010000147.1 GCA_031264605.1 Synergistaceae bacterium
GAAAACCGTCTCGCGGGTGAGATCGGGGACGACGCCGAATTCGACCCGGCGGTACGTGAAATCGCGTCGTCGCGCCTTGAAATAGCCTCGAAAATAGATATGCTCGAAGACGTATTGCCAACACTGGGAGAAGCGTCCACACTGCGCTTCTCCGGGGACGACGCCGTGGATTTCCTGCTCTCCTGGGCAGGCGAGGCGGCTCTGGCGCTGCCCCCGAAAATGACCGGAACGGTGTCGGTTTACGTATCCCCTCCGCCGATACTTGCCAGCCATGATCTTTGGATAATGACCGACGCTGACGCAAACCGCTATCCCGGTCAAAACTCGGGACAATCCATGCTTGACGACTCGCTGAGAGAGCGCGTGAACGGCGAATGCCTCGGATACTCCCATCTTCCGACGCTCCACGAACAAAGACGCCAAAAGGAGGCCCTGTTTCGCAGGATGCTCGCCACGGGCGAACGCTCCGTTATCGTATTCCGTTCGGCCAAAGACGATTCGGGAGAACCTGTCGAGGAATCCGCTTTCCTGAAACCCGAAGCTTTCTCCAATTCCTCGCGATGGACGCTGACCGAGAGCGCGCCCGAAAACCCCGGCAGCGCATGGCGCGAGGCAGAAAACCTCGGCAGGGACGCGGGTCCGCGAACGATCATCCGGGAAACGGCGCGGGGAGAAAAACTCAGGATACCCATGAGCGGCATGGATACCATGCTGGATTGTCCCTTTGCCTGGTGGTGCGGCAGCGCGCGATTCGAAACCGTCGGCGAACCGCGCGACATAATCGGCAATATGAACCTGGGCATAATGATGCACGAAATATGGAAACGGACCGCCGACGCCATTCCCCTGGACGGAACGAGGACGCACCGCGAAGCGATATTATCGGAATGGGCGGGCATTGTATCTTCGCTGCGGGAGCGCTTTCCCGTCATTTCCGACCCGCGCGCGGCGTCGACGCTCGCGGTCATGAAGAGCAATATGCTCGGCGTGGCCGACAGTTTGGACCGGACGATGACAAAAGCGTACGCGGCCGGGATGAAGCGGCTTTGGACAAAAACCGAGATGACGCTTCCGGAGTTTGAATTAGCGCATACGATATTTACCGGGCGCGCCGACCGCGTGGATTATTGGGCGTGGCCCGGCGGCGAAGGCGCGGTTATATACGATTATAAAATCGGTTCCTCGGCCAGCTACGCGAAGCGTTTCCAACTAGCTTCCTACGCGGCTTCACTTTGCGCCTCCGGCGTCCCGGCGGCCGGTTTTTGTTACCTGTGCCACGGAGACGGCAAAACGCCCGGCGCGTGGCAGCCGGAAATCGGGCCGGTTTTCGCGGCCTCGTCAAAATTTACCGCGTGCGCGGATAAGATGGAAACCGCCGTAGAGCGTATGCGCGAGATCGACATGATGATACCGGAAGGAAAATTCGAGGCGAGATACGATTCCGAGTCATGCCCGAAATGCGATTATTCCGCCCTGTGCCGGCAGGGCGAAGCGAGAGCCTGGCGCGGCGCCGGCGACTCGGAGGACGAGGATGACTGAGCCGGAAATTCTTCTCGCGAACATGAGGCGCGAGCAGATCGAAGCCATACAATCCCGCGCTCCCCTGACGGTAGTCAGCGCCGGCGCTGGAACGGGAAAAACCATGACCCTCGCCAGGCGTTTCGCGTGGCTTCTTGTGAGCGACCCGGAGTGCAAGGCGGATCAGATACTCACTCTTACCTTCACGAAAGCCGCGGCCGCCGAGATGAAAGAGCGCATAGCGAAAACGCTGACCGAGTGGCGCGATATGGGAGTGGGACGGCTCGACGACGCGCTGGAGCGCCTGAACGAGGCTTATATCTCCACAATAGACGCGTTCGCGCTCAGGGTCATAAGAGAATCCGGCATCAACCTCGATATAGACCCGAACTCGCGCATAGCCGAAAGACCGCTCGAAAGAGAGTTCTGGAACGGCGTGAAATGGAAACTCTCGACGGGCGCGCCTCGCCGTGCCGGGGATTTCGCTCCCGAAGAGCAAAAAAAACTCTTTTTGCTCTTCGAAAATTCGGATTTCGCCGCGTTCGTGGAATATTACGGAGCGGGGACGCTCTCCGCGCTGGGCGGCGACGCCTGCGGACTGTACGGCAGCATGAACGTGGGCCCCGCTTATCTGACGGAATGGGACGACGAGGCCGAAAGGCCGGCGCGCGAATATATCGGTGCCATTTACGCCGGGCTGTATCGCGAGGTATGGGATTTGTGGCAGGGCTCCGTGTTTCCTGCCATCAAACCTGCCCTTGGGATAAAATCGTCCTCCGAGTCCGTCGCGCGTCTGAGGGATTTCGCCGCGGCCTGGGAAGGCCGTCCCGGGGGCGCGGAAAACGAGGCGCGTTTTTTCGCGTCGCTCGTCCGCGAAACGCTCAGTGGATTTCGCTGCGGCCCGGCGCTGAAACAGGCGATGTCCGAACAAATCGGGAATACCTCCGAATGGGTGAAATATCTCAGGCCGTACGCCGAGATAACGGCGTCGCTGCTCTCAGTCCCTCCTTACTCTGAAACCGAGGCGCGGACGCGGGACATGCTCTCCAATACCGCGGCGGTACTGTGGGAATCCTGGAACGCGGCCAGAGAGTCGCGAAGCGCCCTGATCTTCCCCGACCTCGCGCGCTACGCGGCCGAGGCGCTGTCGCGCGACGCGTCGTACTCGTCGCGGTTCAGGCATATAATGATAGACGAATTTCAGGACACGAACGAGCTTCAAAACAGCATCATACGCTCCCTCTCGGAATCATGGCCCCTGAACGGGGACGGCGGCGAGAGGACAGTGTTCATAGTCGGCGACATAAAACAGTCGATATATTGTTTCAGGCACGCGAACCCCCGAATATTCGCCGGATACTTCAAAAAATCCCGCTACATTCCCATGTCCCACAGCTACCGCATGAGCGGCCGGCTGATGGAAGGCATAAACCTGGTGTTCGGCTCGATATGGCGCGAAGGCGTACTGAAGAACGCGCCGGGCGCGGCGGCCTACGAACCGCTCTCGCCTCCGCTCGACGCGCCGTGGTGGAAGGAGCGCAACGCCCAGCCCTGTCCAGAATATCCTCTCGAAATTCTGATCTGTCCGCCTCAGGAACCGGAAAGCGGCGAAAATCCCGAACACGAGAGAAAACCAGCGAGGAGAAAAAAACTGGCGCTCGGACTCGCCTCCAGGCTGAATTGCCTCATGAATAACGCGTCCGAGGTGTGGGACAAGCACACGGTTTCCTTCAGGCCGATGCGCTGGAGCGACGTCGCGGTGCTGGTACGGTCGAGGACTCCGTTCCCCGAGATAGAGGAAGCTTTTCAATCCATGAGGATACCTTTCGCCCTGTGCGGTGCGCGGGAATTTCTCTCGCGCGGCGAGGTGCGGGACATCATATGCTTCCTGCGCGCCTTGGACCGCCCGTCGGACGAACTGGCGCTCGCGGGATGGATCGAATCGCCGTTCTCCATGGCGCCCCAGGGAAAAGCGCTGGAATTGAAGGAACTCGCCGCGCGCAATGGAACGTCCCTGCGGGAGGAATTCGAAAAAAACTGTCCGCGGGAGGCGCTCAAACTGGCGCGCGCGCGAAATGCCGCCAGGTTCCGTTCGCCTTCCGCGGCGCTCGGCACGCTTCTGGAAGACGACCGATGGTTCGGGGCGTATCCGCGCGCTTCCCGCGCGAGAGTGCTCGCCAACGTCGAAAGGGGCGTCGAGTTGGTGGAGACGTACGAGGATTGCTGCGGACGCGCCCTCCCCGCCTGCGCCGAATATCTGGAGCGGGAGCTGCGCGCGGGTGCGAAAATGGAGGAACCCGAGGGTGCGTCGGACGACGGCGACGCGGTGCGCGTCATGACCGTTCACGCGTCCAAAGGCCTCGAATTTCCGGTTGTGGCGCTTTTGTACATGGAATCAACGAAGGCGGGCAAGGGAAGAGGCGCTCCGGCGGCCGCGTCGCGATACATGGGCGCGGTAGCGAAGAGGCTCCCCGACGGAGAGGAGTCCGTGCGGTACAAATGGCACAGGGCGATAGAAGAATCCGAAGAGTCCGAGGAGGATCAGCGCCTGCTCTACGTAGCCATGACGAGGGCTCAGGAACGCCTCGTCTGCTGCGGCCTTCCGGAGTTTGCCGACAAACGCGGCCTCGACTGGTTCTCCCTGCTGACGGCGGTCAACGAGCAAAACGGAAACCCGTTTCCCGTCTCACAGACCGCCTCAAAGGCCGAAGACGCGCCGCCGAAAGACGAAAAGGCCGCCGAGCGCGCGCAAACGCAACCCGACGCAAGCCGGAAAACGCGCTCATGGGCCCCTCGCCTCGCGACGCTCTCGGCCACCGCGTATTCTCTGATTACATGGTGCCCCCGGGCATACAGAATCCGATACCGCCAGGGAAGGGAACTACGCTGGCGGGAAAAAAGATCGGGCGAAGGCGTGGGCGGCGCCGACCTCGGAACCATGACCCATTGGATATTGCAGCAATGGGATTTCGAGACGGGAAGCCTCCCCTATCTTCTGCCCGGCGAGATGACGGACAACGGTCTGAAAAAGGCGCTGACCGAAATACCGCCCCATATCAGGCATGTCTGGCGAAAACGCCCCAACAGGGACGCCTGCCGCCGCTGGCTGGAAGATTTCTCCGGCACGCCCGCGGGTGAGGAACTGCGCCGCGCGATGAATGACGGCGCGCTGCGGCGCGAAGTCGCCTTCTTCGTGAAATCTGACTTAGTGAACCTCGTCGGCGGCATCGACGTTTTCTGGTATGATGGTACGGGATGTCATATCAGGGACTGGAAAATAACCCCGGAGGACGACGCCCCGCACGAACTGTACGCGGCGCAGCTCGAATTTTACGCGGCGGCCTGCCGCGCCGTATACCCTGACTCGCCGGTGGACGCCGGTCTTATATACCTGAGAAGTTCCGGACGCGAAATATCCTCCGCGGGCGTGAACGGGTGGGAAGAAATACGCGCCCGTATCCACGCCGCGGCGGAAACGGCAGCCGGGGGAGAGACTAAGCGCGGCGACTGCGCGAGGTGTCCGTTTGTTTCGAGCTGCGCCGAGGTAAACGAATCGCGGAAATAATGTTAAAATTAAGACAAGGAACATTTTCGGTAAAGACTCGGGGTAATTAAAATTTGGAAGAACTGACGCAGATGGAAAAACAAATCATGATATCCGAGGCCGGCGGCTCGCAGGCGCCTTCAGGCGAAAGCCTCCCGCATGATTTGTCTTTTTCGGTAAAAGAACTGAACGAAATAATATTCATCCTCGACGAGGGGAAAAACATCGTGGCGATGTCGGATATGGCGCGCGACGTTTTCGGCGTCCGCGGCCTCGAAGAACCCAAACAGAGCATCGGGCGCTATCTGCCAAACGTCTATATAGACGCCATTTCGCAGAGGACAAAGGCCGGCGACTGCCGCAAGAAGCAGCTCACATTCCCCGCCAGGGACGGCGGCGGGCGCGAGATACTGCTCGAGGCGAGGTTCAACTGGTTTCGGAAAAACGGCGAGAACCTGCTCTCGGTGGTTTGCAGGAACGTCAATGATTATATGCAAACGCTCTCCGACCTCAGGGTCAGCGAGGACCGTTACAGGACCATATTCAGGGAGTCCCCCATAGGATTCATACACG
>JAISDQ010000164.1 GCA_031264605.1 Synergistaceae bacterium
AGTTCGGACAGCGTGGCTTTTTTCGACGTCAGGAGGTACGACACGTACTGCGACAGGACGTCCGTCAGTTTCACCGACGAGGCGTCTATCGCGCTTGTTTCCACCAGATGGCAGAGCAGGTCGAGCGGCCCCGAAAAATCCTTCAGAGTTATCTCGAAGACAGGTTCTTCCGCCATAGTTTTACCGATCGAGGCTCGGTCTCATTTTATTCTGGGCATCGCCAGGGCTTCGTATACTTCGTCCATAGTCCGTTCCGCCGTCGCGCGCGCCCGTCCGGCGCCGTCGGTCAGTATGCCGTTCAGCTCATCGTCGCGCCGCTCGAAATATTTTCTGCGTTCCTGAATGGGCGTCATGTGCTCGGTCACGCGCGCGATGAGGATTTTTTTGCAATCGACGCATCCGATCGAGGCTGTCCTGCAGCCGGAAGCTATTTCGTCCATCTGCCCTCTGTCGGGATTGAAAAATTTGTGCAGGTCCCAAACGGGGCATTTGTCCGGTTCGCCGGGGTCGGTTCTGCGTTCGCGGGCCGGGTCGGTAATCATGGTGCGGATTTTTTTGTCGAGCACGGGCGTTTCGTCGGCGATATCGAGCGAGTTTCCGTAGGATTTGCTCATCTTGCGCCCGTCGACGCCGGGTATTTTGGGGTAGTGGGTCAGCATTATCGCCGGTTCGGGAAAAACGGGCCCATAGAAATTGTTGAACCTGCGCGCCAATTCCCTCGATATTTCGAGGTGCGCCGTCTGATCCTCTCCCACCGGCACTTTTACTGCCTTGTAGACGAGTATGTCGGAGGCCATAAGCACGGGATATCCGAGGAAGCCGTAGGTCGACAGGTCTTTGTTCTGGAGGTTGAGTATCTGTTCCTTGTAAGTGGGGCAGCGTTCGAGCCAGCCCAGCGGGGCAATCATCGACAGGGCCATGTGAAGCTCGATGTGTTGTTTGACGTGAGACTGCGCGAATATCGCGCATTTTTGTGGGTCCAGCCCCACGGCAAGCCAGTCCAGAAGGACTTCCCTGGTGTTCAGGGACAGCCTCGACGGATCCGCGTAATCCGACATCAAAGCGTGCCAGTCGACTATCGAGAAGTAGCACTCGTGGTCTTCCTGAAGTTTCACCCAGTTTGAAAGAGCCCCCGCCATATGGCCGAGATGAAGCCTGCCCGTCGGCCTCATGCCGCTGAAAACTACGTCCATAGATACCCGCTCCTCCGCCCAAAAAATTAATTATTAATATAGCAGATTTGGCGCTTTTCGCCAGATAAATGTTCCGAAATAATATATCGCGGGTACGCGCTTTTTTCAAAATAAACGAAGGCGCTAAATGGTCATGTTATTATATTTTGGCCAATATACCCGATGAAAAAGCGCTGTTTGTTAATTGGGAAAAACTTGACTAATTGGCGAATTTATTGGATCATAAACACCTCCTGTAACGAAACGGAACCGACGGAGGCGGGTATTCTCCAACAGGAAGAACGCTCCCTCCGGGAAGGAGGCAATGCTGTGGCGGACAAACACTCGAAACCATCCGACGGAACGTTTTTCAGGACGATGGGCGTTTTTTTCGTCGCCATAATGCCGTTTATAGCCTTGCCGTTCCTTATCATCTCGGAATTTCTCGAATTGCCCGGACGCAAGCCGCTTTACCTGAGGTTCCCGGAGCCAAATTCCGTCCTCTCGCGTTACGCTCCCAACAATCTGCCGTCGTGCGCCAAGATAGGCTACAGCCGCCATGTGATGTCGGCGGTCAAGGAAATGAGGATATCGCTCGATCAGTTCGACGAATGGATAGCCGCTTATCCGGAAAGCGCCATAAAACACCTGAGATACATGCCCGAGCCGATGCAGAGAGACGCCGCCAATATAGCTCTGTTCATAAGAAAATCGAACGGCAAGATAGACAAAAAAACCGCGTGGCGGGAAGCCGCCGCCCTGGTTCACTACAGCGCCAAGTATGGCGTGCCGTCGGCGTTGACCACCGCCGTAGCTCAGGCGGAAAGCACGTTCAATCCCAACGCGGTCAGCTCCAAGGGAGCGTCCGGAGTCATGCAGGTGATGTGGGGAATACACAACGGTCTTTTGAGGTCGAACGGCATACAGCCCTCGCCGGGAAATAACCCTCTGGCCGACCCGGAACGCTCCATAGCCGCCGGATGCCTTCTGCTCTCGCGGTACATTCGGGCGTACGGATCGGTACAAAAGGCCATAGACCGTTATTACGGCGGCACGTCAACCGCGTATCACAGGAAAATCAACGTCAATATAGCAAAATTGATGATTCACCAATCCAAGCTTTTTGACTGATTTATATAGGACTGTGGAATCATTTACGACGGGACAAAAGAATGTTATATTTTCTTCAAGCGGTTTTAAGCTTGAGGAGGGGAGTTTTGTTTATGAATGACGACATCCGTGACTGCGTTCGGAAACGTGCGTCCGGCGGCTTCTCGCTGGTGGAGGTTATGATCACTGTAGTGATAATAGGGATATTGGCGGGCTGCACGACGCTCGCTATCTCGCGCGGCAGCGACAACGCCGAGGCGGCCGTCGTCATGTCCGATCTCGACGCGGCAAAAAACGCCCTTCTCGCTTATTCCATGGAACACAGGACGAGGACTTCAGATAGGTTGAACGAGTTTATCGGCGCGAATCCGTCTGTTATTATTAGAAGTTTGGACAATTACATGAGTTCACAGATCATGACGCCGGGCAGTAAGGCTCAAGTTCGCTTTAACGTAATAAGCGTGGATATCGGTCCGTCGGGAGCTGTCAGAATCGGTTTTGATGATTTCCCAGCGGAAAAGAGCCTCGCCAAAGCGCTGGAACGAAAAACCGCCGCCGCCCACAGCAACGCGGTTTATCAGGTGACCAGCAGTGACACGACTTGCTCTATTTGGCTCAATGTCAAGTAGATAACTAAGGGAGCAGGCATGATTCGCGATCCGCTTTCAGGAGACCGTGACACCTTTTTAACCATGGCCCGGGATTTTTACGCATCGGGCGCAACCGCGCATCCCGTTGATCCCAAAAACTTTGCGGCGACCTTCGCCGCCGCAATGGAGGGATCCCCATTTGTGCGCCTTCTGATGATCGAAGATGAGGAGAAACCCATCGGATACGCTTTGTTGTCGTTTACGTACTCCAACGAGATGGGAGGTATGGTCGTATGGATCGAAGAGCTTTACATCACGCAAACCCATCGGAGCAAGAGCTACGGAAGGAAAGTCTTCCAATTTGTCGAACAGGCCTATCCGTCGGCCAGACGTTTTCGCCTCGAGGTCAGAAGCGATAACGAACGGGCGGTTGCGTTGTACGCCCGGCTGGGTTACAAA
>JAISDQ010000232.1 GCA_031264605.1 Synergistaceae bacterium
ACGAACGCGTTGCGAAAACGGAGCGGAGCGTAGTTCCGGAGATCCTGAACCGCGTGTCCGACTTCGTGAGCCGCCACACCTATCGCCGCTATGCTCGCGCTGCCCCCCACCGAATCGGAGAGACGGAGCACCTTGCTCCTGGGGTCGTAGTGATCCGTGAGATTGCCCGGAATACGTTCTATCCTGACGCTGCCGAGGCCAAACCTGTCGAGCAGCTTCCTGCAAACGGAGACCGCGTCGTATCCTCCGCCGACGCGGACCGAACTGAACCTCGCGAACGTGCTTTTTACCTTCATCTGCGCGTAAAACGACAACAACAGGGCCGGCAGGACCATTATCAAGTATCTCGGATCGAACATCGTTCAAGCCCCCCTTTATCATACTGACAAATTATATCAGCAAAGGGAAGAAAAGACAATATTGGTCAACACAACGTCAGGAGCGATAAAATTCCGCCATGGCCTCGACAACGCGCTCCTGTTCCAGCATGGTGAGTTCGGGAAAAATCGGCAGTGCCAGAACTTCCTCCGTAAGTTTTTCCGCCGCGGGGAAGTCGCCCTTCCCATAACCGAGATAAGCGAAACACGGCTGAAGGTGAAGCGCCAGCGGATAATAGACGCGCGTAGCTATTCCGCGCCCGGACATGAACGCGTGCAGTTCGTCGCGCCGTTCGGCCCTGACGACGTATTGATGGTACGTGTGCCTGTTGCCCTCCGTCACGGCGGGCGGCGTGACGTGTCCGTACAGATCGTGTTCGGCGAAAAGCAGATTGTAGCGCCGCGCCGCGTCGCGCCGTTCTTCCGTCCACGTCTCTATATGCCGCAGCCTGACGCGGAGAATGGCGGCCTGTATGGCGTCCATCCTGCTGTTGATTCCAATCTCGTCGTGAAGGTAGCTCGAAGTGGAGCCGTGGACGCGAAGTTTAGCCACCCTGTCGGCCATAGCGTCCGAGGCGCAGGATACCATGCCGGCGTCTCCGAACGCGCCGAGGTTTTTCGTCGGAAAGAACGAGAAACAGCCCATTTCTCCCCAGACGCCAGCGCGCGCGATCGCGCCGCCGCGCGTCCTATGCGCCCCGAACGCCTGCGCGCAATCCTCCACGACAGCTATGTTCCGTGAGTTCATAAATTCCGTTATGTCTTCGAGCGGGCACATCTGCCCGAACAGATGCACCGGTATGAAGGCCTTGGTGCGCTCGTTCGCGGCTTCGCGCACGCGGTCCATGGAAATGTTGAACGAGTCGGGTTCGACGTCCGCGAACACGATTTTGGCGCCGAGCCGCGAGATGCAGCTCGCCGTAGCGAAAAAGCTGAACGGCGTGGTGATCACCTCGTCGCCCGGTTTCACGTCGAGCGCCATGAGGGCCAGCAACAGGGCGTCCGTGCCGGAAGCCGCCGATACGGCGCGACGCGCCTCAAGATAACCCGCGGCTTCGTCCTCGAACGCCGCTACCTCGGGCCCCAGTATGAACTGAGTGGACGACAGCACCCTGTCGAGCGATTCTTTTATCTCGCCCTCCACCCGCGCGTAATTGCGCTTCAAGTCGAATGAAGGGATATTTCCCGCGTTGGACATACTAACATCTCCTCTTTATTGACTCACAAACCATCACCATAAATTTTCACGCGAAAAGGCGTGCTTCTGACCAGCAATTCTACTATAATTCTAAAATGAACGCCGAACATAAGATCATACTGAAAAGAATAATCACCCTGATCTGCTCGATGATTGTGATGGTGTGCTTCGGTCAGGCAATCGCCGGTATGGGCGGCTATCTCGTCGGCCGGGGGCGTCCGATGTACGTGCTGTTGGGACTGTGCGGCGGCGCGGCGTTTTCGTGCGCCGCGGTCGCCGTCTGGAAAAGTTACATCTCGGATATTACGGCCGCAAACGCGCGAGAGCGAGAAGACGAAGCGCCTCCTCCCTGAGTTTTCCCATATCGTGCGTTCCCGCCCGCGCGCATACTTTGGCGCTCTCCGGGCAGAGGAAACATTTTCTCTGCGCCCTGCCGAAACTGACGCCCGACAACGTTCCTCCCGCGGTGATGACGTCGATGTCGAACACCCTCCCCCAATCGTAGCCCTCCTCCACGGAAACGGCCGCTTTTTTGGCGCGGCCCGGGTCTCCGCGAAACGGCATCGAGCAGACAAACCCAGCGTGGTTCCTCAGTTGAACGCTCGCCGAGGGGAAATAGCCGAGCCGGTCAAACAAAAGCCGGAAGGCGAAAAAAACAGCCTCCGCGTCGCCCGGAACGTTCTTGGGTATCCCGGGCAGGTTGAGCGATATCTGGACCACGAAATCGGTTCCGGCGAACGACATCAGGAATCCCTGAACGTAAACCCTTTCCTCCCGCGAATCCAGCAAACGGTAAATATCCTCTCCGGCGTTCATTCCGCGTTTCTCCGATCATTACCAACGATTTTGGCGCGCCGGAATCAGGCCCGCCTATGGATTCACAAATAAAATAAACTCACTTTTTTGGAGTTCATCATTTTTGTTTTTATAAGTTATCGTCATTTCTTGTTCACCTATTATGCTATCCCCTATAAATATTGCTATTTCGTTTTCATGAAAAAGAATAAGCGTATCTTTTGGCTTATCGCGCAAAATGCGCGTTATTGTACTAACGTCTGCGCCAGTATCCAATAGCAATCTTTTGGTTTCGTTTGGCTTGGCATAAATATATTTAGACGCCCTGAATTTTCGCCCGTCGAGGATGGCATTTTCTAACAACTCAGCTTCCTCAAAGTTTTTTATATTCTGGAATACCCGAAGACCGTTCTCAGGATTAATTGGCGTTCCGTCACCCAAACCGCTCAGACGGATATTATGACGGTTATCCTGGAACCATGAACATGAAATAACTTTACCCATTTCAATATCTTCGATTTTCATGTTGCCTGATTCAATATCACGTATTACGTCCGGTTTTTCCCAAAAGGCTAAATTATTTAGATAATAATCGATATCATGGATATTTTTACCAATAAATCCCCCAACTGTTTTAGGCCCCGTTATATTCCCTGAAGACAGCGAACTTGCTATGACCCCTCGATTGATACCCGCAAAACCGCCGCATATTCTGCCTCCGAAAACGTCACTGGAAGAAAAAGAGTCCATAATATGCGAATGTTGTTCCAACGTGCCGATAAAACCTCCGGTTACGTCATTTCCTTCCAATGCTCCCTTTGCGTAACAACGCGAAAATATTACCCTGCTCCGTGGAGATGGAAGACTGGCGCTAGCATAGCCAGCAAAACCTCCGATAGTTCCGCTGCCTTTAATATTGTAATATGAAAAACAATTATAAAAATAGCTGAATTCACGAACATAGCCGACAATTCCACCAGTAAACTGGCTGAATTCATTAAACAAACCGGTTTCTGCCCCCTTATATAAATCGGGAACTTTTATCGTAACGTGGGAGCTGCTGTTTTTTATCACGGAACTTGTATATTCCCGCCCTGTCATTGAGCTGCAATAAACGCGACCGATCAATCCCCCGGCGATTTTGCGCTGCCCTTCCAATATCCCATTGACATGACAATTATTCACTACGCCCCAATGATTTCCAACGAGAATACCGGTTGTCCAACCACCGCTTATAAAGGCATTTTCAATTGAAAGATTTAAAATATGAGCGTCCATAGTCCTTCCGAAAAAACCTACATTCTGAAGGTCTTTTTGGATTTTGAGATTTTTTACCACATGGCCATTTCCGTCGAATAAGCCTCCAAAAGCTACTGTATTCATTGTCCCATTAGAGAATATGTAATCATCTTGAGAGTCACTGCCAATGGGTTCCCATTCGATGTTATTTAAATCAATATCGGTCAATAACCGAACAAACGCGATATTTGCTATCGATGGATCATCCCGAGGTGTTCGAATATCGCCGTATTTATGAATATTTCCATCATTCACCGCCTTGGCGAAGCCGGCGAGCTGCTCGGCTGTTTTTATGAGGAAAGG
>JAISDQ010000244.1 GCA_031264605.1 Synergistaceae bacterium
CTGTTCCGCTATTATAAGCGGCGAATACTTCAAAACACGTTCAACCTCAAAAATTGCTATATCACCTATCACCGAAAAAGCGAAAGCGGCTTTCCGCCAACACATGATATCACCCTGACCATAGTGAATACCGATAAGGGCGGGGAAACCGGTCTTGACTGCAGTCCCCTTGGATTACGTCAGTTTAACGAGATGTTCCGGGAAATGGAAAATTTTGCCATCAAGGATACGGCGGTTTTGTCCGCCGGTACTGATCAGGCGTCGCAAGCATAATTTTGTAATAGGAGGAGTTTGTATGGGCATTTCGAATGTATTGTTTCCTGTGGTGATGGTGGTTCTTTTCGCTGTTGTCGGCACGGTTATGGGCCGGACGCGTCTGCAAAAAATGGAGGCTTCCAATAAGATTTTTCTGGGAAAATACCCGGACGCCGCCAAAGTGTACCCCTATTCGCGGGCCTCGATTACGTCAGAGGCGGTACGGGTACATTCCGTGGAGGGGGAACTTCCCGAATTTTTTTACGAAGCCGGAAAGTCCAACGCTATTGCCGCCGTCATCGCCGGTATAACCGGGAAGGGCAATACCTCGGGTTTTTACCTCAAGCCCGGGATCAGCACTGTGGAGATCAGCTACTATCATAACCGTCCCGGATTTTTTTACAAAAATGTAACAACCTCCACTGATACGGTAAAAAAAGAACTGAAGACCGAACCGAACAAAAAATATCTGCTCGGTTTTGACCGAAAGGCGGAAACCTTCACCCTGGAGGAAACCGCCGGATAATAGACCTGCTCCCCTTTCAAGTAGGATGACCTCTCAATTAAAGAAAGGCCATCCTCAGTTTCGCTGACGGCGAATGGAAAATTTTCCGGTTTCACGCCAAGCCCCGCGGCGCGGCGGGATTTGCGGCTAACTCTCCCTGTTCAGGCCGCTGCGTAGCAGTACGGCTATTATCATCACGAAGCCCTTTACGATGAGCTGGTTGTAGTAGAGCATGCCCAGCATATTGAGTCCCGTGTTTATCACGCCGATTATCAAGGCGCCGATCAGCGTCCCGAATATCGTCACCCTTCCCCCGGCGATGTTGCCCCCCCCGATCACGACGCTCGCTATGGCGTCGAGTTCCCAGTTGAGGCCGGCGGTCGGCTGCCCGGACGAGAGGCGGCCGCACTGGGCTACCCCCGATATCCCCGAGCAGAGGCCCACCAGCATGTATATCTTGATATAGACCTTCCGTACATTTATCCCGGCCAATCTCACCGTGTCGACGTTATTTCCTATGGCGCACGCGTACCTTCCGAATCTCGTGCGCATGAGCAGAAACCAACAGGCGAAAAACACCGCGAGCCACAGCAGCACCGGTATCGGAATGCGCCATGACTCCGTCAGCCTCAGATAACCCTTCCCTACTTCGTTGAACGCCGCCGGCAGGCCCGATATCGGCGTGCCGTTGGTGAAAACGTAAGCGGAGCCCCTGGCCACGGACATTGTGGCGAATGTCGCGACAAACGGAGGGATTTTGGTATACGCGACTATCAGCCCGTTGAGAAACCCGCAAGCCGTCCCGACGCACAGACCGGCCGCTATCGCAACACTGTAGCCGGCCCAGCCTGGGGCGACGGGGTGATTTTTGACGAGAGACGCCGTTATAACGCCGGAGAACGCGACTATCGACCCGACAGAGAGATCTATGCCTCCCGAGAGTATCGCGAACGCCATGCCGCAGGCGATTATAGCGTTGAGCGACACCTGGCGGGCGACGTTTATCACGAGGTTGTCGTAGCTGATGAAGCTCTTTTCGAATTTTACAAGGCTGTACCATTCGAGCAGCAGACAGAGCGTCAAAAGCGCGATGAATGCGAAGAACTCCGGCGCGTAATATCTGTATTTCTTCAGGTTCATGCCGCGACCTCCCCGGCCGCCGCCTTCATTATGGCCTCCTGGCTGAGAGGGGTCTTGGCGCGGTCGAACTCTCCGGTTATTCTTCCCTCCCACATGACCAGCACCCTGTCGCTCATGCCAATGATCTCGGGCAGGTCGGAGGATATCATTATTATCGATTTTCCGCTCTTTGTGAGTTCGTTCATCAGGACGTAAATCTCGTACTTCGCCCCCACGTCGATGCCGCGCGTCGGCTCGTCGAATATCAGTATCTCGGCGTCCGTAAAGATGCACTTTGCCACGACGACTTTCTGCTGATTGCCTCCGGACAGGGTCTGTACAACGGTGTGGGCTGACGGCGTCTTGATGTTTAGGCTATGGACGAAATGCTCGGTATTTTTGAGTTCTTCCCGTTCGTCGATCATCAGGTATCGCGTTATCTTGTCCATCGCGGCGAGCGTGACGTTGTTAGCCACGGACATGCCGAGTATGACGCCCTGAAGCTTGCGCTCCTCCGGCAGAAAACCGAATCCGTGCTTTATCCCGTCGTGCGGCGAGCGTATTTCGACCGGCGCGCCTCCCAGCGCGATGTCGCCGTTGTCGCGCCTGTCCGCTCCGTAAAGCGCGCGCACAAGTTCGGTGCGCCCTGAGCCGACGAGTCCGTAAATCCCCAGAATTTCGCCCTTTCTCAGATGGAAACGGATGTCCGACAGCACGTCCTGCCGCGACATATCCTTCACTTCAAGCAGCGGTTCGCCGGGCAGGGCCATCCTTGGGGGAAACTCGTTCGACAGCTCGCGCCCCACCATCATTCGGATGAGCGAGTCTTTGTCGATGTCCGAGACTTTGCTTGTATCGACATAAAGTCCGTCGCGCAGCACCGTCACCCTGTCACAGATTTCAAATATCTCGTCCAGATGGTGGGATATGAAAATTATCGAGATACCCTGAGATTTCAGGTCGCGTATCAGATCGAACAGCGTCTCCGTCTCCTTGGTCGTCAGGCTCGCGGTGGGTTCGTCCATGATTATGAGTTTCGCCCCCTTGGAGAGCGCCTGAGCGATGGCAACGAACTGGGCCTGAGCGGAACTGAGGTCCTGTACGAGGTCCGTTGGCTTGAATTTTACCGATACCCTGTCGAGCCACTTTCTGGCCTCCTCGTTGCGGCGTTTCGAGTCGATCGTGCCGAACATCGTTCGCGGCTCGCGGCCGAGGAACATGTTTTCGGAGACGCTCATGCCGCGTATCAGGTTGAATTCCTGATAGATGATGCTGATACCGAGCGTCTGCGAATCCTGGGGGGTCGCTATGTCGGCGGGCGCGCCGTCCAGTATTATTTCCCCGGAGTCCTTGGAATAGGCGCCTGAGAGTATTTTCATCAGCGTGGATTTACCGGCGCCGTTTTCGCCCACGAGCGCGTGAACCTCTCCGTATTCGATCTCGATGTGAACATTCTCGAGCGCGCGGTTGCCAAAGAAGAATTTTGAAATGTCCTTCATCTCGAGAATATAGTCGCTTCTTTTTTCCAAATCGGGCATGAGTCTCACCTCTTTTCGCTCCAGCCGCTTCTCGCGAAAACTGCGGCCAGAATGACGAAGCCTTTGAAAATTATCTGAAGGTAAGGGGACACGCCCATCAGGTTGAGCCCGTTACCCAGAAATCCCAACAACAGCGCGCCTATTATGGTGCCTATGATCGTCGCCCTTCCTCCGGCGATGTTGCCGCCTCCAATGACGACGGCCGCGATCGCGTCCATCTCCCAGCCGGAACCCGCCATTGGCTGCGCCGAGCCGACGCGCGAGGTCATTATCACTCCAGCTATGGCGGAGCAGAACGCGACGTACGTGAATATGCGCATCTTCACCCACTTCACGCTGACGCCCGACAGCCGGAGCGTCTCCTTGCTCCAGCCGAGGGCGAACACGCTTCTCCCGAATACGGTCTTGTGCAGCAGGAACCACGAAAAAAATATCATCAGGACGAGTATGATGGTTGCGTATGGAATGCCGAAGACATCGCCCTGCCCGATCCTGTTGAACGATTCCGGCAGGTCGGAAATGGCGTATCCGGCCCGGAAGAGCAGCGACAGCCCGCGTCCGACCGACATAGTGCCCAGCGTGGCGATGAATGGAGGCACATTGGTCAATGCCGCCACCGCGCCGTTGAACACCCCAAAGAGCGACCCGCCGATCAGCGCGATGATTATCGAGACCGGAACCGGCAGTCCCATGCGCATCATGCAGTCGCCGGCGATCATCCCCGATACGGCGACTACGGAACCGACGGAGAGATCGATGCCGCCCATCAGAATCGCGAACGTCATGCCACACGCTATTATGGCGTTCATTGAGACCTGCCTGGTGACATTTAGGAAATTCTCGGCGCTCAAAAACGAGGCGCTGGTCTTCGGATACCCCGATAAGAAGAGGAGGAGCGCTAAAAAAGCGGTTGCGGCGAAGATTTCGGGTTTGTAAAACTGGATTTTCGGCGAGAGCCAGAATCCCCGGATTCCTCCGGCCTCATCCGCGCCGGGAGTCGGCAAGTTGTTCGCCATAATTGGATGCAACCCCCTTCGGAGTGGTTTTATACCAATTTGAAATCAGGGGCTTGAAGGGTGAAGATTTAAAGCCATGCCGCGCGTCCTGGTGACATTGTTGACGCGCTTTTGATCGCAATTTGGTATTGCCTGGAAAGCGCCGGGACGTCATATCCCGGCGCAAACATTCCCCATTCTACCAGTGGAAATCTCCGGCGTTTTCGGCGGTGATCGTCTTCACCGGCACGAATATCTCGGTCTCGTCGATCTTTTCGCCCTTCAGTATCTTCATGCCGTACTCGACGCCCATGCGTCCAATGCGGGCGGGTTCCTGAGCGGCGCTCATCTCGTATCCGTTGCCGGCCACTATCGCGGTAAGAGCGTCAGGCGAGCCGTCCACGCCGCAAACGAACATCTCTTTTTCGCGGCCCGCCGCCTCTATCGCGGAAAGCGCGCCCAGGCCCATCGGGTCGTTCAGGGCGATGACGGCGTCTATTTTGGGCTGGGCCTGGAGTATATTCTCCATGACCGCCATGCCGCGTTCGAGAAGGCCTTCGCCGTTCTGCTCGGATACGATCTTGATGTCGGGATGATCCTTGATCGCCTTCATGACGCCCTCATAGCGCATGCGGGTGGAGGAGACGGGGTTGCCGTTGATGAGGACGACGCTGCCCTTCCCGTTGAGGCGCTCCACCGTGTACTTGCCGCAAAGTTCGCCGGCGAGAGTGTTGTCGGAAACTATGAACATATCGCGCGGTCCCTTGGAATCCGCGTCGAGGCAGATAACGGGGATGCCCGCGGCCTTGGCAGCCTTGACGGACGCTTCGCCCGCGTCGCTGTCGACAGGATTGAAGAGCAGGAAGTCTATGTTCTGGCGTATCATATCCTCGACGCCAGCCGTCTGTTTCTGAACGTCCATATTGCCGTCCACGACGAGCACTTCGCCGCCGAGTTTTTCCACTTCTTCCTTCACGGCGTCATACATCGCGACGAAAAACGGGTTGTTCATGACCATGACGGTGAAACCGACCTTCGGTTTGTCCACGCTCGCGAAAGCGCCGGACGAAGCGATACACAGCATCATTACCACCAACAGAACGAGAGACAGCTTCTTCATATAAAAACCTCCTGTATAAAGTATTTTTGGCGACTGCCCTTGCGGTATTCAATAAGGGGAGTCTTCGCAAATTATAACAAAAAAAATCTTTTGTTCAATACGCCAAATCGACATACTTTCAGCGCCGCGATCGCGGCGGCCGATTTGAAAACGAAAAGCGTCCCCGCGGTTTTCTCGGGGGGATTGCTCTCGGCGCCGACAGGCGGATATTTGACTTCTTTTGTTGGATTCTCTATTATATTCAAAAATTACTCTTGATACCGATAGGCGAATATCTGGGATACTGCGGGCGATATCTGTTCGCTCGACAATTTTCGAAGGCGGTGGGGATATATGGATGTAATGGGTATAATCGGCATCGTAACTGGTTTTGCGGCGTTACTGATCGGAATGTATTTCAAAGGCGTCCCTTACTCCGCCCTGAACAATCCGGCCGCTTTTTTCATAATCCTGGTTGGAACCGCCGGGGCCGTCATCGTAGCGACGCCGGGAAACGAGATAAAAAGGACGGGCAAGCAGATCAAAGTGCTGTTCGGACGGCCGAAATTCATCCCGGCCGAGGAAGCCATAGGTACGCTGGTGACGGTGGCGGAGATGGTTCGCAAGGAAGGGATATTGATAATGGAGCAGAAGCTCGGAGATATTCCCGATCCGTTCATGAG